>JACPWA010000065.1 GCA_016191565.1 Simkania negevensis
ACTCCTCTAAAAAGGTAGGATCAAGAGGTGCATAAAGTTTCCCTTCGAGCTCAAGGATCGAGAATTTTCCCTCCTTAATTTTATAGGAATCGAGAACAAATTCATCAGCTCCGTAGAGATCTTCTCCTTGATAGGGAAGATGAGAACATCCACAGAGAAAGAGAAGAGAGAGAAACATGGGGAGAAAAACCCCTTTACCGTGGTAAACTAACCTCATGACAGATCAATCCTACCCTAGAAACATTTTTATTACCGGTATTGCTGGCTTTATCGGCTTTCATCTTGCCTCCTATCTGAGAAAAAAAGGAGATCAAGTAGTCGGCATCGACAACTTTAATGACTATTACTCGCCAAGCTTAAAAAAAGCAAGAGCAAAAAAGCTAGAAGGAATCGGTGCTCAGGTACTCGAATGCGACCTTTTAAACTTAAACAGCCTCTTCCCTCTTTTTGAGAAAAAAAAGTTTTCCCATTTTGTCCATCTCGCAGCGCAAGCAGGGGTCCGCTCTTCGATCACCCATCCTTTTGCCTACTCCACGGCTAATCTAGAAGGTTTTTTATCTGCAATAGAACTCTGCCGCACATTTCAACCACTCCCTTTTATCTACGCTTCTTCTTCTTCCGTCTATGGAATAAACAAAAAGATCCCTTTTGCCGAAAGTGATCCCACCGATCATCCGGCTAGCCTTTATGGCGCTACTAAAAAGGGAGGAGAGATGATCGCCTACTGCTATCACACTCTTTACAACATTCCCGTATGCGGCCTCCGCTATTTTACCGTCTACGGTCCCTGGGGACGACCTGACATGGCCTATTTTTCTTTTGCACAAGCGATCCTCAAAGGAGAACCTATCCCTCTTTTTAACCATGGAGAGATGCAACGCGACTTCACTTATATTGATGATATCATCGCAGGGACAAGCGCTGCCATCGATCTTAGCCCTTCCTGTGAGATTTTTAATCTCGGCAATCACCGCTCTGAAAAACTTCTCACCCTTGTCAAGCTGCTAGAAAACTACCTGCAGAAGAAAGCAAAGATCGAACTTAAACCGATGCAGCTCGGAGATGTTAAAGAGACCTTTGCCGACATCTCAAAAGCAGAGAAACTGCTCCATTTCCACCCTAAAACCACCCTTGAAGAGGGGCTTAAGAAGTTTACAGAGTGGTTTCAAAATTACATGTAAGCTTACACAAGGTAAGCTAAGCTGGACTTTGCATATTTTCCTACTGATACCTACTTTTATAGAGGCAACAACATATTAACTTATTACCTCCTTAGGTTTGCTCGGCAGGAAATATGCAAATTCCAGTTAACGTGAACGCCGTATCCAGTGGGCCCTGGCAGGGATTCACTAATATTTCTATTTTTTCACTGTCCAGACACAAAGAATGCGTTTAGAAATGTCGCTTCGAATTACACGTTCATCTTCTATTTTTTTAGTCTGACTAGTTGGAGGAAATATCTTATCACTTTCATCAATATAACCTGCTTCTTCTCGAAGCTGAGAAAGAGCTTTTTCAGCTATAAAATATTGCTGGGGCACGTAGGATTCTCGATTACTGCTTAGCCGCAACATTTCGTGGCCATATTTAGTTCGGTCCCACATGAACGCAGGAAGATCCTTGCTTTTTTCAGAAAGTTTTAACGATTCTTTCACATGGTTGTCACATAATTGATACCATTTAGAACTAGGATCTTCTAAAAGTACTGGCATAACAACAGTATTTGAGCTTTTAGTTTTGTAAGACAATTCAGCATTTTTTTTCAAAAAGCTAAGAAGGGTGTGTTCTCTTAGAGAAGGTTGGATAAGAGTTATAACTCGATGCCGCATATTATGGGCATGTTTTTGAGAAATCCAATCAAAAAAACTTTCACTTGAAATATCTGTCATTAACCAAGAAATTGCATCTCCATTAAGGCCAAAACTTTTCATTGTAAAATAACCAACCTTCATTGCAGTATCGTTATAATCTGCTGCTAAAATATCCAATTTAAGGTTGTGTTTTATGCTATGAGCGTAGATTTCTATTGGAATCTGGCCATCAGCACACCCAGGAATAAGAACTAAATCTCCATTTTGGAATAAAGTCTCAAACCTACCACGGATAAGCATTTGTAAAGCTTGCCGATCACTCCAGGTCGACGTTTTTTTCCCATAAGGTAGATTAATAAAAGTTCGATTGTTTTGGAAAAAAATACCATCTTCTTTCCGCACACGCTCATCTAATTTCTTAATAGGAGCTTTAGTTGTTTTTTCAACTTCTTTTAAAAGTTGGAGTAATTCTTTGGGAGTTACTTCAGGATCTTTGCTAAAAAACTCTGATTGGACCTCTTTAGGTAAAAAATGTGAAACAATAGCTTGAACTTTTTCTCTTTCAGAAGTTTTTAAAAGGTTTTCATAAGAAGAAAACGAAGAAAACCATCTTACCACTTTGCTATTGCTTCTATTGACAAAAGCAAACGATGCTAGCGTTGCTCTACAAGAAATACCCCTTATACTCATCTTTTAACCTCCTTTTATGCGTTATGCAGTCAATAGGGTATTCCTAATGCTCTATTTTTACAATCTTAATCCTTTATTTATTTTAAACGCTAGAAATGCTCAACAAAAATTTTACTGCTTCAGCTGTGTCAAAGCCGCAACATTTGTCGATCTTAAATAGACTTGTATTTAGTTAATGATAACCTATTTATTACGATCGGCAAACCATGGAAGTTTTCACGTCAGCCTAAGCATTAGAAGTTTTTTTAAGGAGTACTAAAGCAAGTTTTCTTTGTAAAGAGTTGAAAATTTAACCGGAACGAAGTATAGTCCTTTGTCATAGCAGGTCCTCAAACATAATTAAAAGCGAGGTTTATATTATGATGAAGGTAATACCCAGTTCTCTTAGCCGAGTTAGTCTTGACTATTTAAGAAAACCATTTGCAAGCACAAGTAAATATTTCTTTAGTTCTATTGCAACAACAAAAGTGAATAGCCAACTTCACAATATTAATATTAAGGGTTTAAAACCAGCAGATACGGAAAAAGCAGTAAAGCTTATTTTTAGTGAAAGAAGGTATGCCGACTTTACAGAAGAAGAACGAAGAATAGTAAATCTCTACCAAGACAAGATGCTGGAAGTAGATGGAGGAGTTATTCTCCCAAATACCCGAGCAGATCTCGAGCAAAGAGAAATAGAGCAACTTTTAAGAGACGCCCGTTATAACTCTTAACTATATAGGAGCTATTATAAATCTTTGAAAAGGAAAAGTTTATTAAGAACTCATCTTGACATGCAACTAAATAAAGGCTCACGGTCGTAAGTTCTAAAAAATACATATGGTTTTTAACTTATGACAAAAAAATTCATCTAATATATAAGCGTGGAAAATTGTCTTTTTGAGTTCTTCCTATGCTTTCAAAGTCATAGCTTACCTTATCAAAGATAAATGGAAAAAGTTTATGTAAAGCCCTGTTTTTTCTTTTCTAAGCAATCTGTCATAACTCTCCATCAGCACATCTTTTTTCATATAGAAACAAGACACTGGATGTATGGTACTACAAGCTCTTATGGAATCAAAGCAGGTTTCTGAGCAAAAATGGCTACACCTTACTTCTTATCCTATAGGAAGCTTTAAAGAGTTCATCGCCATATTTATCCCTTTATTTCTACTCCTTCTGTCAGGGAGCATCATGAATCTCTGTGATCGTTTATTTTTATCTCGATATTCTATTGAAGCCTTAGAAGCCTGCACTAGTACCCTCTCCCTTTGCGCCCTCTTTCACATCCCTGCTGTTCGGATTGTCTCGATCATTCAAGCATTTATCGGAAAGCATAAAGGGGAAGGAGATCTCCAGAAAATAGGAGAGTACGTTTGGCAAATGATGTGGTTATCGATTTTTATTTTCTTACTCTCCTTACCTCTAGGCACTTTTGCAGAGCATTTCTTTTTTAAAAATACCTCTATTGCCCGGCTAGGCATCCCTTATTTTCGCACTTTGCTTCTATTAAACTTCCTGCTCCCCTTTGGAGCAGCTTTATCCTCTTTTTATGTGGGACAAGGAAAAACACAAATGATCCTTTATGCCACTTTATGCAGCCACGCTGTTCATGTAGTTATTGATCCTATTTTGATATTTGGAATTAAAGGGGTGTTTTCCCCTCTTGGGTTGCAAGGAGCTTCTATTGCCATGCTCATAGGGCAGTCTGTTTATTGCGGAATCCTTCTTAAATCCTTTCTACAAGCAGAAAACCGCCATAAATATGGGACAGGCGATTTTACATTCAAAAGATCCCTTTTTTGGAAATGTCTCCGCATTGGCGTGCCCAGGTCGCTTAGTAGAGGAATTGCCTTACTTACATGGACTGCGGTCGTTCGTCTTTTGACCTTAAAAGGAGGAGCTTATTTACTGGTCATTTCTTTTGGTGCAAGCATCCATTTGCTCTTTCTTTTTGTTATCGATGGTATGGGGCAAGCAATTGTTACGATTGGCTCCTATGTGACAGGGCTAAAAAAAATGGAGTTGATTCGAAACCTTATAAGAAACGCAGGACTGCTGATTGCTATTATGATGGTTTTACTCGCTATTCCCTATCTCTTCTTTCCAGATCATACTGTTTCTTTCCTCCTGCCAAAGCTTAAAGATCCTGAGCTGCAACGCTACTTACGCTACTCCTGCTATTGGAGCTATGTTTTCTTCCTTGCTCAAAGTGTTAATTCGATTGCTCATAATCTTCTAACAGCTTTCCAAGATACTCTATTCCAAATGGTTTATAATGCCCTCTTCTCCTGGATTTTAACGTATGGGGTCACTTTTTATGTGATCGAGATTTGGCATAGCCCTGCACATAGTACATGGCTAGTCATGTCTTTGGCTTCAGCAGCAGCAGCTCTCGTTTATTTCATAAGAGCCAAAATAATCAGCAACAGGATTAAGCTGCTGGCATCTATCGCCTAATTAGGAAGAAGCTGTTGAAGGTCATCCTAATGAGGTTGCATGATGTAATGGATGATCTCTCTAAAGTCAGCAGAACTATGATCTGTGGCATTTTTATAAAACCAGGCTCCTGAAGATTGTTCTAAGAAGAACTCAGCTTTCTCAACAACTTCAGCATCTTTTAAATAATAGAGAACAAATACATGAGGAGAGTTTCCTTGGCTAAGAATATAAGGCTGCTCTTTATTACCTAATCTCTCTTCAGGGTTTTCTATTACATCTAACCAGTAAGGATCCCTTTTTAATTTTTTTACCATTTCTGCTTGCTCTGCAGAAAAAGAAATATATGCTCCTGTAGATACGGTAGATATGGGTGTTACGCTCATAAAATTTAACCTCCTTTCTTCTGCTTTAATAATACCAGCTAACCATTCAATCAGCAACCAATTCTTCTTTTGAAATATAGGCTGTTTTAAAATCGATATTACCGCTCTTGGAGAAGCTAACACCTCTCAAAGAAGATAGTTTCTCATATCGTTCGATTTCATAAAAGATAGGAATAACAGGTAACTGTTCAATTAAGATTTGCTCCGCTTTAGCAAGGTGGGACCGATAGATCCCCTCGCCTCCTTGCTGCTGCACTGCCTCATCTAGCAATGCTGTATATTCCACATTTTCCCACTTAGAAAAATTAATAGGGTTTTCTTTATTCTTAAAGAGGTCTAAAATGTAAAGAGGGTGATCTACGGTAGCAATCCAGCCCACACAACCGATATCATAATCTCCTTGTAACATCTTCGCAAATAAAGCGCTCCATTCATACCCTTCTATTTTGCAATTTATCCCTAATATGCTGCGCCACTGTTCCTGGATGAGTTGAGCTACTTTATTTTTGACTGCACGATTGGTATAGATAAGAGTAAAAGAGGGAAATTGTTCCCTTTGTAATCCGAGTTCTTGCAAAGCTTCTTGAAAAAGAGACTGAGCTTTTTCTTTATCTCCATCTGCAACTCCTTTATGAAGGTTTAGTGTATGAATTAAGGGCAAAGGAGTGGTTGATGGTAGTCCGTCATAAGAGAGCATATCAACGATTTCTCTTCGATGGATAGCAAAGGCAAGGGCTTGCCGGATTTTAAGATGATTAAAAGGAAAGCGAACCGTATTGCATATACCCCAATAAACAGCCCCTGACAAATAGGATTGATACGATGATTGTTTAGAGCAGAAAAAGGACTCCCAAGGACTTAATGGTCGTCCCAACCAGTCGATCTCACTTTTTCGATATCTTTCTAATGCTGTATAGGGCGTTGACTTAAAAACAAAAATCTTGTCCAATCTCACATGGCTCTTATCCCAGTAATTCTCATTCTTGAGAAGCTCATAACTATGGCCTGCGCTCATTTTTTCTAATCGAAAAGGTCCATTACAAACATAAGAATCCCCTTCTAAGCAGGACCAATCAGGATGGTTTATGTCAATAAAGTGGTTTACAGGTGAATAGAGGGCATGAGCTGTAAGCTCTAGAAAATAAGGAGTTGGAGCCTCTAAATCTACCTGCAAAGTTCTTTCATCAATAGCCTTGACACCGATTTCATCAGAGGATACACATCCTTCTTTGGCTATCTTGGCGTTTTTAATTGGGTAAAAGAGATATGTAAAAGCAGTTTCAAAGGGGGGAGAAAGAATTTTTTTCCATGTATACTCAAAATCATAGGCTGTGACTTTCATCCCATTGGACCAATAAGAGTTTCGTAAATAGAAAATATACTGTTTTAAGTTCTTTGAAAGGGTAAAGGATTCCGCTACACCATACCCAGGCATTCCATCAGCTCCAATGCGCATGAGTCCTTCATAAAGCATTCTAAGAACATTTCCGGACTTTTCATCTCCACCTAAACGGGGGTCTAAAGAAATCGGCAAATTTAGGACACTAAGTTTTAGAATTTGAGTACCTTGAACCCTTTGTTGCCATTGCTGCACTGCCTTCCCAATAGCTTGGAGGAACTCCCTCCGTTTTTCTAAGCATGACTCTTGATAGATATACCCTAAATTAGAAGTCCCTTGAAAGGTAGCTATAGCAGAAATCAAAGAAGCCTGTGTAATCGATAGTGTGTGCTCAAGGCAATGATTGAGATCGCCTGTTAAAGAAGAGTCTTCAGCACGCACAAAAACAAAAACTTGATTGTCCTCCTCCTCAACTTTTAAAAAATAATCTCCTTCTCTAGACAAACTATGTTTAATTCCTTGGAAGAAAAGACCCGTCAACACTTCTAAAGGCCTTAGAGCAGATACTGCTTGGGTCTCCACTGGAATGATAGAGTAAAAGATGTTCTCCAGAAGATCAGGATATTCTTCAGCTTCTTTTTTAAAGCTCTGTTTAAGTTGAGAAAGTAGCTCCTGTCTTTTTAACATAAGCCCCCCATTGTAATCGCGAAACTCTCCCATGATCTGCTCGGTGAGGGTAGCTACCTTTTCTCTAGCAAGGTATAAGTTGATAGATGAGTCCATTCTAAGAAGAGCTTCATCCTTTGGAATGTGAAGGCGTAGCATGATAGCTTCTTTTGGGTAGGTTTTTCGTAAATATCCTATAATGTGAGAGCGCGTTTGCAAGCATCTTACACCTCCTCCTAGATCTGTTAAGAGGGAGTCGCTCCACCTACTTACTCCTTTTTTCAAAATACGGGTAATAATGACTGAAAACACAAGCTCTGAAGGCAATTGCTCTTCAAAAAAGATCATCACCTGAGGAATATCATTGACAGATGTGAGTTCCCTACCCAGCATGAGAATGTTTTTGATCACCTCTTCTTCATTGTGCGTGACAAAAAGGCGAGGTGCTAATTTTTCTACCCTTCTTTCTAGTTCTTGGAGAAGTGTATGTCTTAAAGCACCTATTTCCTTAGTTGTGAAAGATGAACCATCACTCTTCTCTAGTTCCATATAAATAAGGCGCGTATTCTCATAAGAATCATGATGGCTATAGAAAGAACGCTTAACAGCGCGTATACTAGGTAAATATTTTAAAGCAGCTTGAAATATATGATTTTCTTCTAGGAGTTCATATTTTTCCTTCAAGCAAATTCCAATGATAAGCCCTAAAACTGCTTTCTTCCCAAAAGGATACTCTAACTGCGCTCTAATAGTGCGAAGCTTTAAATGTCTCTTTTCTCGAAGCATTTTGCTTGCTTTGACAAGATCCCTTTGGATGAAATAATGAGAATAGGCAATTCTTAAAATATGCTGGAGAGATCTTTGCTTTTTAAACTCTATTGCCGGCATAGCCATTAAGCGATCCAACTCTAATCGTGCATCGGAGTCAAAGCTTTGTGGATATTTCTTTGTAATTTTCTTAAGAAGAGAGTAGTGAGCAAAATGAACAGGAGCAGCACCCCATAATATCTTATTCAAATCAGAGTCATCGCTGGTTTGTGCTGTCTGTAAAGGGGTAGCTAAAAAAGACATAGCGCCTCCGTAAAATTCACTTAAAAGGGAACTTCATACTTAGCGATAAAAAACCCTTCTTCCAAGAAAGAAGGAGTCTTAGATATAGTCACTTTGCAATCTTTGACAAGCTCTCCTCTTTTGGAGAAGTGCTATTTTTTTCTTCTACCTGTTCTTTTAGGCTTTTAATGAGCACTAGCGCTTTTCTGAGCGCATCTTGCGTAATAACGAGATTGCTTTGAGTCTTTTCCAATTCGCTTTTAAGCTCTTGATAAGAAGGTCGCATGCCACATACCCCTTTAAGTAAGTTTTACACCGAAATAACTTGAGAAATCAGCAGTGCCAACTTCATCACATCTTCAATTTTGCAAGTTGATTATAGTTCCCATTAAAAATTTTAGCAATCCCCCAATCAGAATATTGACTATGCTTTATACATAATCATCTCTATAAGATAGTTTTATAATAGCACAGATTGTGGAAAATGTTTTACTTAGAACCCACATTGAGCAGATCAGATGAGCAAAGAAGTACAAGGTTTGTGTTTCAAGAAGGAAAAAAAGCGCAACTCTATTGGATCAAATAGAGAGAGCATTTTTTATCCTTTCAATGTGGGTTAGAAGTTAAAAGTTGCAAAAAAGCTTTAGGCAAACATTCAATCAGATCAGAAGCGATCATCCCATAGGAGCTTTTTTCCTTTGCGGCGATCTCCCCAGCTATCCCATGCAAAGTCGCTCCTAAAACAGCCGCTTTGCGCGTTTCCATTTTCTGCGCTAGAAAAGCCCCCAAGATGCCGCTAAGTACATCCCCCGCTCCTGCTGTGGCCATTCCTGGATCTCCTCTAGGAATCACGAGTGGAGAGCTGTTTCTATGGAAAATCCAAGTGGGCGCTCCTTTTAAAACAAGGGTAAGGTTGTTTTTTTCAGCAAAGATCTGGCTCTCGTGAAGGAGCTTTTCTAAGCCTATTTTTTGTTTGCCGAGTAAACGGCACATTTCTCCATGATGAGGAGTAAGGATCAGAGGCCTTTTCATTAGAGGAAAGTCCTCTCTTAAATGAAAAATAGCATCTGCATCGACTACCAAAGGAAGAGTGGTTTTTTGGATAGCCTCCTTAGCAACCTCTTCCCCTTTTGCCCCTTTTCCAAGACCTGGACCGACCAGAAGAGCACTTCCTCTTTTGCTCTCTTCTATCAAGAAGGCAAGATCTTTTTCTCTATAAGAAGAGGCGATCACCTCATAAGGGCGAGAAGAAAGCTCCTCTTTCATCTCCTCTGGATAAAATAGACGAACGATCCCTGCGCCAGCGCGCAGCGCGCTTAAGCTAGAAAGAAGGGCAGCGCCTCCCATGCCAGAAGAACCTGCAAGAGACAGAAGATAACCTGCCTGATACTTATGCCGATTTCTAACAAGAGGAGGAAGAAGCTGAGGAAGCTCTTTTTCATTTACTAGACAGCCTGTACTAGCTACCTCTCTCAGATATTTAGGATCCAGCCCGAAGGAAACTGAGGCTAACTTCCCCACATAGTTATATCCATCTTCTAAAAAAAAACCTTTTTTGGGCATCTGCAAAAAGAAAGTCTCTCTAGCTTTAATGGCAACTGTTTCTACCACTCCGCTGTCTCCGCTGACTCCAGAAGGAATATCTACAGAAAGAATCGGCATCGAGAGTCTATTCACATACTGAATCACCTGCGCTAAAAGCCCTTCCACCTTTCCCTGGAAACCGGTCCCTAAAAGGGCATCGACCACTACTCCTCTAGCAATAGGAGAGATCTCATGTGCCGACTCAATTTCCGTTACCTCTCCCCCTTTCTTTTCAAATTTCTCCTGCATCTTTTGACAAAGAGGGCTTGACTCTGATTTAGAGAAGAGATGGTAAACAGAAAGGGAGAACCCCTCCTCCAAAAGAAAACGTGCACATCCCAAACCATCTCCCCCATTGTTCCCTTTCCCAATGAGAAAGATACATTTTTTCTCTAACCCCTCCCTTTGTATAAATTTCTTAACTCTCTCAGCAAGTCCTTTGGCTGCATGTTCCATATACTCTTCAGCAGAGGCCCCCTCTTCGATGCTGAGGCGTTCGATCCTATTCATTTCTGCTGCTGTGACAATTTTATATCCTTCCACGTCCCTCGCTACACCAAAAGTTCTTGGGTCCTTTTTGTTCTTTGTTTTATAATATACTTTCTTATGTCGATTCAAAGGATTTCTTCCTACCAAGCCTTTTTCTTTGAAGTGCCCATTCATCTCTCTTTTAAGGAAATGAACTGCAAAGAAAAAATCCGTTTCTTTCTCTCTTCGCAGGAGGGATGGCAACACCTTGCTTTTATCTACTCTACCCCTTTCAAAGATTGGAGTGGTAGGACGGTGCTACATTTAATTGTGGGGGTGGTGGAAGTTGTCCCTCTGCTTGGTGCTCTTGTAGCTAGAGTAGAAAGATTTTTGTTTACACACATTACACACAGCATACTCTTAGATTTAAACAGTTCTTTTCCCATTTCTATATCGAAGGAATTTTTTAACAAAAATTTTCCTCAGATTCATTTTAAGGAAGGAGCATGGCCTTCTTCAGGTATTTTGCATTTTTCTTCAGTGCAAGAAGCTCTCGACTGGGCAGAAAAAACACCTGAGGCGGCTGAGCTCTATGGAGAGATAATTTGTTATCGTTGCAAAGGCTTCCTTGAAGAGGGGGTAGTTTGTGAAAATTGCCCTCCAAAAATAGATCCCTATTCCAACGTAATAAATATTTATAACGTAGACAGCTGTGTTCTAAAAGCGATTATTAAACAACAGCTTGAGCAATTTCCTCCTTTAAGCAATGCTCTTAAGGAGTTGCCAGATGTCGAAATCCATTCTAAAACAGAGAATTACGGGTGGGGATGGATGAATGGAATAGGAAAAAATCTACATGGAAAAGTTTTGAGTGAATTAAGAGAAGAACTCAGAAAGTCCTTTTAATATCATTTGATCTGTACTCATCTAAAAATAATTTTTCTGTTTACTATAAGCTGCTTACAACATTTTTTGCAAAATGGAGTTGATTATTCCAAAAAACAATGTAAAATGGAATCATGTATTCCAGATTGCTAAAGCCGCTTGAAGGAAAAAGCTTTTTTCTCTTTGGTCCCAGAGGAACAGGAAAGACTCACTGGTTAAAAACCTCATTTCCTCAAGGGCTATACCTAGACCTCTTACAGTCAAATATATACATCGATCTAAAAGCACAACCAGAGCGCTTAGAAGAGCTTATCCCTCCTTCCTTTCACGATTGGGTCATCCTTGACGAAGTACAAAGGGTTCCTGAACTGCTCAATGAAGTCCATCGACTCATCGAAAGCAAACATTATAAATTTATTTTAACTGGATCAAGCGCTAGAAGCCTCCGCCGCAAAGGGGTCAATCTCCTAGCAGGTCGAGCTCTTACGTGCAAAATGTATCCGCTTACTTGCTTAGAACTGGGTAAAGATTTTTCCCTGGCGCATGCTCTTCGCTATGGCGGGCTCCCTGCTACTTTTTCAGAAAAGTTGCCAGATAAGTATTTAGAAGCTTATGTAGGGGCCTATGTACGAGAAGAAGTACTGCAGGAAGGGCTAACACGCAACATGGGCGCTTTCACCCGCTTCCTTGAAACAGCCAGTTTTTCTCAAGGATCTGTTTTGAACATTTCAGAGGTAGCCCGTGAAGCAAGAGTGGAGCGCAAAGTAGTGGAAAACTATTTTAGCATCTTGGAAGATCTTCTCCTGGCTAATTATTTGACTGTTTTTACAAAAAGAGCCAAACGCCGTTTAGTAGGACACCCTAAGTTTTACTTTTTTGATGTAGGAGTTTTTCGAGCCATACGTCCTATGGGACCTCTTGATAGACCTGAAGAAGTAGAAGGGGTTGCTTTAGAAACCTTAGTGTATCAAGAGATGCGAGCCATTAATGATTACTTAAACTTTGGATATGATCTTTTTTATTGGAAGACAAGCACGAATCTAGAAGTGGATTTCATTCTCTATGGCCCTAAAGGGCTTTTAGCTTTTGAAGTTAAACGATCAAAGACAGTTCATGCAGGTGATTTGACAGGGCTTCGCACATTCGCCTTTGATTATCCAGAAGCACATCTTTTCCTGCTCTATGGTGGCAAGCAAAGAGAATACAGAGACAATATCACAATCCTTCCTATTGAAGAGGCTTTGAAGGATCTTCCCCTCCTTCTTTCAGGAAAGGCAAGTTTTATTTAAAGATGCTCTTCTTTGACAATGCGGCCAAGGAGTGTTTCTACTGCTTCTTTAGGATTGAGACCTTCATAGATGATCGAATACACAGCTTCGGTGATAGGGACAGGGATATTTGACTTTTGGCTGAGCTGTCTTGCTGACACACATGTATAGGCCCCTTCTACCACCATCCCGATTTTCTCTTGAGCCTCCTTTGGAGTGAGCCCTGAGGCGATGAGTGTGCCAAAAATATAGTTGCGGCTTGCGGTAGAAAGACAGGTGGCACAAAGATCTCCCATTCCTGCCAGGCCACTCAACGTTTCTGGCTTGCAGCCCTTAGTCACGGAAAGTTTGCGGATTTCATGAAGTCCTCGGGTCATCAGGGCAGCTTTTGTGTTTTCTCCAAACCCCAGCCCATCAGCAATAGCGCAAGCAATAGCGATAATGTTTTTCATGGCGCCGCCAAAGGAGACTCCTGCCATATCGCTATTGGGATAGACGCGGAAGAACGGGGTAGAAAAAACATCGCAGATGTGGCGCATGAATTCTTGATCGTAGGCAGAGGCAACAACTGAGGTAGGAAGCTTTTTTGTTACTTCGCTTGCCAAACTCGGACCACTAAGACAACCGATTTTTTCTCTGCACTCTTTCCCTAAGACATCGATCGCTACTTCAGAGAGGAGCAGTCCTGTATTTTGCTCAATTCCTTTAGAAGTAATGACTAGGGGAGCCTCTAAAGTGCCTATTTTAAAAACTTTTTCTAAAACAGGACGGAGTCCTTTAGAAGTGACCGACTCTATGATCATATCGGCGCCATTTAACGCCTTTTCTAGGTCGGTGGTAAAAGAGAGGCTTATTTCTGCAGTAGCTTCGCGCAATTTAGGGTGAGATTCTCCCTGCCTTAGAACATCGGCCAGTTTAAGATTACCTGTCCATAGATGCACATCGTAGCCCTTCCCCGCTAAAAGATTAGCTAAACAAAAACCCCATGCTCCAGCACCTAAATAGGCTATTTTCATTTTCCTCAAGATATAATTTTATAGGGGTAATTATAACCGAGAAGGAGAGATTTTGTCATGATTTACAAATAAACTGAAGCAGCTTTCGAGCGTACGCAAGATCTTCTGGGGTTTTGATGGGAAAAAACGTCTGTTTTCTCTCGGAAGAAAATATTTTAAAACACTCTGCATAAGGAAAGAGATCAAAAATAAATGTTTCAAATTGATAAATATTTTTTTCTCCCTTCTTTTTTTTCGCTACGTGATAAGGAAGCTCAAGCTTTCTTATGGCCAGTTTCTGAGCAAAATCCAAAGTGCAAGAAAAAAGACCGCTATAACCGAAGGGAAAGGAGAGCAGGCTGTTTCTCATTTCCTTTGTGGTTTCAGTGTATTCGCATGCCCTAAGATGGCTACCTTCAAGGCAGAGCACACCGATCTTCTCTTCTGGATCCTCTCTAGTAATACCACGCACGACGATCTCATCTCCAAAAGCTTCATAAGCCCCAAGAAGCTCTTCATCAAAAGGGTTTGCCACAAGATTTTCGACGGGAAGAACTTGAATCAATTCCACTCCTCCCCTTGCCCATTTTTTTAATATTCCTGAGTCATGAAGTCCAAAAAGGGCCTCTCCATTCCCATTCGGCGCTTCGATCGCCTTCCCTTGCTCATCTATTATCAGCTTCCCCTCTTCATCTGCTACGGGTAGGGTGTTTTGAATAAAGAGATCAACAGAGGAGGGGTCTTTGCCAAACCATCGATTCTTTTCAAGGTATTGAAGAATTTCTTTCTCATTAAAGGGAGAGGTCATGATCGCTACAAAAAGGGGATGGGTTGTTTCTTTTTTTCTAATTTTCTCAAAAAGAAGAGAAAATAGTGTGCTATTTTCGCGAAGAGAAACAAGTCCTTTTGCTCCTTCAAAACCAAGGCGAGATCCCCTCCCTCCCGCTAAAATGAGTATTCCCATTTTTCTAAAGTGGAAGGAGAGAGGACTGGAATAGATAATCTGCTGCGAAGATAGGGGAGAAAAATTTCTCTTTAAGTCTATTTCCCTTTTTAATAGAGAAGCGAGGGGATGCAATGTCACAGGGAAAACAGCGCCTCATACGCCTCTTTAGGGGTGATGTTCGATATCTTCTCATCTTTCCCAATTAAAGGAAGATGTACAAGCTCACGATTCGGGGAAGGAACTTTTTGTCTTAGTACTCCCTGTCTTGGATCAGCCCAAAGAGAAACCACCCGAAGGGGAAATTCTGCATCGACATAATAGGCAATGGACAAGATTCCTGAATCAGGAACGATTAAATAGCGACAGTAGTTTTTGATGATCGAGAGCATTTGAAAAAGATCTGTTTTTCCACGTAGATCAATCACATGGTCCATCAAAAAAGGAAGATCATCTTTTAATCCGAAGAGGAGGATTGTCCCTTTCTTTTCTTCACCGACCCTTCTGAAAAGATCGCGCCAATAGGAAAGGTCCCAATTTTTTTCATATTTATAATAATCTCCTGTTTCTGTTTGAACATGAGCGCCAATATAGGTTTTTTCTCTATCTAGCCCATATTGCTCTGATAGACTATTTGCCATTTGAGCCAATAGGTGGGATCTGCCTTTTCAATAATCATATCAAACATATTGGGAGCAAAAGCATGCTTTTTAAGCCCTTCTTCAAGAGAAAAGGGCTGTCCTCTTTTCATCTCCTCTCCAATCAAAACCTTCACATTGTCTAACATCTCAAAAAGGGGAGCAAGATCAGATCGAGTAAAGAAGGTGATCGAAGCATGAGGAATAAAATGGCGGATCCGGTAAATGAGCGCATAAAGACCTAAGGGAATATCTCCCAAACCCCGGTTCCAAAGGATAAGAAAGCTTTTTTTATTCTCTTTAACTGCCCTTTTTAACAAACGATCAAAAGGGTTGGGAGCAAAAAGTTGATAGAGTTTTCTAAACATCTGTTTTCTTTCCTCTCATGGGAAGATGCTTTTCTCTGATTCCTGCAAGTAAAGCCCGCACCACCTCTTCCTCCTCAATCTTTTTCATGCAGGGAAAGTCGATTGGACACACCCGCTTAAAGCAGGGAGAACAGGGAACAAATTTTTGGATGAGCTCTGCTCCCCCTTTCCGATAGGGACCTGTCACTACTGGATCTGTAGAACCAAAGAGGGCCACAATCGGCGTTCCCACCGCATCTGCGATATGCATGGGGCCACTATCATTGGTTAAAAAAATTGTGCAAAGAGAGATGAGAGAGGTAAGCTCTCGGAGTGTGGTCTGTCCTGCTAGGTTCAGCACATTAGAAGGAAGATCTAGAGAGATCTTTTGAAGCAGCTCCTTATGAGAAAGATCTCCAAAGAAGAGGATGGCAGCATTTGGCTTTTCCTCCGTAAGCTTTTTTGCTACATTTCTAAATCTTTCTGGAAGCCAGCACTTCGCCGAGCCATAAGCAGCTCCTGGGTTGATCCCGATGAGCATTTTTCCTTTTTCAACCCCAAAGCGCCTTAAAAATTCCCATCCTTCCTCTTTCTCTTCCTCTAGCACATAGAGCTGAGGAGGTGTTTTTGAGATCTCAATGCCCAAAGGAGAAAGGAGAGTTTTGTAGGTAAAGGTCAGATGTTTAGTCTTTCTATTTTCAGGAAAAGGGAGCGGATGAGTAAGAAAAAGGGAGCGGGCTTCATTTTTAAACCCAATCCGCACCTTAACCTTTCCTTGCCAAAAGCGCCAAGCAGAGGAAAAGGAATTTGTAAGAAGGACTCCAAGATCATAGTCTCCCTTTCGTAGCTTTTCTACGAGATTCCTCTCTGTAATTCTGCGCGTGATTTGTTTACTCTTAGAAAAAGCAAAGAGCTCATTAATTGAAGGGTCATGAAGAAGGAGAGGGGCAAGATGTGATAAACACATTGCCGTGATCGTAGCCTTTGGATAGGCCTGTTTAAGATCATAAAGGAGAGGGGTGGCCATCACAAGATCTCCGATCCAGTTAGGCATCCTGACAATAATATTTTTTGGTTCAAATGTTTTTAGGTTTTTCATCGTATAAGGGGCAAGAAAGAGGTTGCTATAAGATTAGCATATACCTGAATTAGACGAAAAACCTTTACCTTAGGAGCTTTATTTTTCATAATGACAATTATGAAAAAACGTATTATCCTAGGGATTGATCCTGGAACAAGGGTGACTGGCTACGGGATCATCGAGATGGGAGATAGAGAGCCTTGCCTTCTTGATTTTGGTTGTATTCGCCCTTCCTCTGCACTTGAGCTTCCTAAAAAATATCTCACTATTTATCAAGGGATAGACCACCTATTAGAGCTCTATAAAGTAGATGTAGTTGCTATTGAAAATCAGTATATGAGCAAAAATGCTCAAAGCGCCCTAAAACTTGGGATGGCTAAAGGGGTAGCCATGCTTGCAGCCGCCAAACGGGATATCCCTGTTTTTGAGTATGCTCCCAAAAAAGCAAAACTAGCTGTGGTAGGAAATGGAAATGCCAGCAAGCAGCAAGTGCAAAAAATGATTCAGCTCCTTTTAGGGCTATCCTCCCTTCCCCAGCCAGAAGATGCTGCCGATGCTCTTGCCCTAGCTCTTTGCCACTCTCATCATTTAACAAAGGTCCCATTATGTTTGAATACCTGAAAGGAATTTTATCTGAACTTTCCCTTGAAGTTGCTATTGTCGAAGTAGGAGGGATCGGATATAAGCTCTTTATTCCACTCAGTAATTACGCGAAGTTTCCTCCATTAGGAAAAGAGGTGCTTATTTATATCTCTACCGTGATTAGGGAAGATTCTCATAAAAGCTTTGGGTTTCTTAGCCGCGTTGAAAGAGATCTCTTTGAAACGCTTGGAGAGGTGAGTGGCATCGGACCTAAAACAGCTCTCACCCTAGTAGGCTACATGGAGGGAGCGCAACTTAAAAGCGCCATCTCCCAAGCCAATGTCTCTCTTCTTTCGAAAATTCCTGGCATTGGGAAGAAAACAGCAGAAAGGCTGATCATCGAAATGCGCGATAAGATTGAGAAGAAAAAGGAAAAAACACCCCTTCCCCTAGAAAAAAAC
>JACPWA010000066.1 GCA_016191565.1 Simkania negevensis
ACAATGGGATTGATGCGTTTATTACTGCTGATTATCTCTTCTGGACAGCAAGAGTAGATGGTTGTGGTTATGCCTTCACAGGAGCAGCAAATGGAGGAGCAAATCCTCCTAAAGGATCGGTGCAGCATCCTGATTGGGAATGGAAATCTGGTTTCAAAGGAGGCTTGGGACTTGATCTTCCTCACGATGGCTGGGATCTTTATTGCCAATATACTTACTTCCACTCGCAAGCATGTGATGCGGCTGAAGGAAATACCTTGCAACCCCTCTGGAATATTGGAAATACTTTCTCTATTTCTCCGACAAGCACCATCAACCAGGCACGTGTAAAATGGAAGCTTAAGTTTAATGCGGTTGATCTCGAATTAGGGCGCAATTATTTCATTAGCCGCTTTCTCACTCTCCGTCCCCACATAGGTTTGAAGGGAAGTTGGCAAGATCAAAACTATCGAGTACATTATCAGCTTGCACAGGGACAATCTGTCCTCACAATGGCAAGTAAACAAGAGTTTTGGGGAATCGGCTTAAGAGGGGGGCTAAAAAGCGGCTGGTATCTGAATAAGAATTTTAGCGTCTATGGAGACCTAGCAATCGGAGCTCTTTGGTCCCAGTTTTCCATCGATAGACAAGACAGCGGGTCCACCATTTTATTAAACACAAATAACAACTTTCATACAATTAAAGCTATCTTAGAATTTGGCCTTGGACTGCGCGCAGAAATTTGGGCCTTCGAAGAAAGGTATCATTTCCTTCTGCAAGCAGGATGGGAAGAGCAGATTTGGATCAACCAAAACAATCTGATGAAACTTACCTTCGAAGAAAGCTCTCAAGGCGACCTGATTCTACAAGGATTCACCATCAAAGCCCGTTTCGATTTCTAGTGCTATTTAGATCTAATGCTAAATATAAGAAATAAAATTACTAAATTGGTTTGATTAACGCGCACTTATTCTTTTCGCGATTTTTCTCTTTTCTTTTCTCGCAAATACCGCTTTCAGACATCTTTTTCGAAAAAAAATAGATGCTTCGAAAACATTTCCTTTTTTCCTTTTCCCCAGGGAAAAAGAAAAAAAATGTACGAAGATCGATTTTTTTCTTGCAAAACAAATTCAAATCCCTTTTGATATGGTGATAACAAAAAGAAAAACTGTTTTTTCTTTCTTTTTCAGTAGCAAAAAAGAGAATGAAATAACGGAAAGCAAATCTGACGGCGCCTTGTGCGAGCGAAAGATAGAAAAAGAACAATTCGACCAATGTCATTAGAAGAAGATAAACAACCAAATCACGGAGAAATAAGGAAAATATGAAACTAAAACAACGATTTCTTCTCTTAGGAACCGGATGTGCAATGCTTCTTAGCAACGCAGCTTTTGCCGATGACAGCTCCTATGGAGATATGTCTGGTTCGCAAAAGTCTGACATGCAAAAGATGCAAAAGATGCAAGGAGCTCCTTCTTACGAAAGAGGAACCTATAGAGAAATTACACCCAACGCAGGACCTCGCGTTGTAAATGGCGCTGATGTAGTTATTAGCGCAGATTTTATCTGGTGGAGAGTTATCCAAGAGGGAACAGATTTTGCTTTTACAGGCTTAAACACTAGCAATGTAGCTAGTGGTGCAGCAATACCTGCTCCTCAAGGCAAAGGAAATGTGGAATCAGTAGGAAAAGAATGGGCTCCCGGCTTCAAAGCAGCTTTGGGCTTAAATCTTGGCCATGATGGATGGGATCTGATTGCTCAATACACTTGGCTCCGCCCTTCACATAACAGCAACATTAAAGGACCTGGTGTCTTTGCAGTTGGTACAGGTGCTAATTCAGGATCACCAGTTAGCTTTCCAGCTGGAGTGAGCGGCGCAACTTCTGCAAAAGCAAAATGGAAACTTCAATTTAATGTGATTGACTTAGAGCTTGGACGCAATTTCTATGTGAGCCAATATCTCACTTTCCGTCCCCACATTGGATTGAAAGGAACTTGGCAAGAGCAGGATCTAAAAGTCTCTAGCTCGTCTAACTCAGGTTTCAATGTAGCTGGTTCTTCTTCTTCTAACATCTTTACTGGCCCAGTTTCTACTCACTGGAATACACAGCAGTATGGAGTTGGAATACGAGGTGGTCTAGATACTTCTTGGTATTTTGTCAAAGATTGGTCTATCTACGGTGGATTAGCTTGGACAGCCATGTGGACAGGTTATGATGACGCAACAGTAAAATCTAAAGTAAATAATGCTGGAGGAGTCTCTTATCCGTTTCTCAATATATCACAAGATCGCTTCAGTGTGAGATACATTGGAGAGTTTGAACTTGGTCTTCGCTGGGAAATGTGGTTTGACGATGATAACTACCATGTAGCTTTTCAAGCAGGATGGGAAAATCAAGTGTGGATTAAAAATGCACTCTTCCTTAATCCAGTTGCTGGAGAAACCTACCAAGATCTAACTATGCAGGGATTAACTGTTAAGTTTAGATTCGACTTCTAATAGAGATATTTCTCTAAAAGAGGCAAATCATAAAATCTCGCTCATGAAAATGAGCGGGGTTTTTTTATTTTTTTTTCTTGTCAACTAATTGTAGATCGTATCTAATGTTAAGAGTTCGTAGATGAATTAAGTCTAAGCAATGAGAAATCTAGGTTTTTCAAAGCTAAAAGCTAATTTTTAGTGTGAAGCGTTCGATAGTAAATCGGTTGTAAGAAAAAGAAAATAGAGCCAGTAGCCATAGCTAAGTTTTTTTCCTTGCAATGTTCGATTCTAAAGAAGCTTAACGAATGAATAAGATCTTAATAATCAACTAAGGAGGAATAGATATGAAACTCAAATTATGGTTTCTTTCCCTACAAATAGCACTCGCCTCACTTTCCTTTAATGTGGCCTTTGCTGCAGATAATGCCGCTCCTACCGATAGAATACCTCCTGTTAAAGGAGCTAGTTGGGATACATACCGAGAGATTACCCCTAACGCAGGGCCTCGGGTTGTAAATGGGGCAGACGTCATTGTTTTCGCCGATTTTATATGGTGGCGTGTCACACAAGATGGAACAAATTATGCGATGACAGGAGTTTCTCCAACTCGTCAGCCTGTCATTGCCTCTTCTACTCCTCCTCATCTTCCAGAAGGAAAAATGCAATCGGTGGGAGATGTTTGGACCCCTGGCTTTCGAGTTGGCCTTGGTCTAAACATGGAGCATGACGGATGGGACCTGATTGCCCAGTACACTTGGCTGCGCCCTTCTAACCGAAACCGGCTGAATGGGCCCCTACTTCCTACATTATTTGGCGACTTAATCGATCCTTCTACTGCAACTAATAATAACTTTCTTGTCAGATCTGCGGTAGCGAATTGGAGTCTCCAGTTTAATGTGATTGATCTGGAATTAGGAAGAAATTTTTACGTAAGCCAACACCTCACTCTACGCCCCCACTTAGGCCTTAAAGGAACATGGCAGGAGCAGGATTTTAGAGTGCGCTATAACAATCCGAGCTATGCTGTAGGAAGTGGGGTCAACTATAGTGGACCTGCTACGATCCACTGGCATAATAACTATCATGGAGTAGGACTTCGAACTGGCTTAGATACCACTTGGTATTTTGCTAAAAATTGGAGTTTTTACGGCAAATTAGCAGGAAGCGCTCTTTGGATCCACTATGATCCATCCACAGTAAAACAGAAGGTGGATGATCAATCGGGCGTTTCTGTCCCTTTCCTCAACTCTAAATACGACAAAAATAGTGCGAAATTTGTCGCTGAGCTTGAGGCGGGATTACGATGGGAACAGTGGCTCTATAATGACACTAAGTACCTCTGCCTTCAATTAGGTTTTGAAGAGCAGATATGGGTTAATAATATCAGTTTTCTATCTCTTGATGAAACCTGGAATGACCTGAATATGTATGGTCTTACTTTAAAAGCGCGATTTGATTTCTAATAGGAGCTTTTAACAGAAGTTCTTTTTAATCTCGCTCATGGAAAATGGGCGAGATTTTTTTTACTTGAAAATCAATAAGAAAATTGTGTAGATAAAGTTTTAAAAGATCTCGTCCTTCACTCACTTTGCTGGAAAAAACGAGGTTTAAAGAAAGTCTACTGTTTGATTTTTAAAACGAGAGCTATATGAATTTTTTTGCAAAAAAAGTTGTCCATTTGTTCTTTTTAATCAGCCTATTTCAGCTTATTCATCTCCATGCGGAAAGTGAAATCCAGATGCGCTCTATGGACAGTAGGTTGCAGAAACTAGAGCAAAACAGTAACAATCAGCCCATGGAACCTATTACCCCAAATGCAGGGCCGCGGGTACCAGGGGGATTAGATATGTTCCTCTCCGTTGATTTTCTTTATTGGCAGGCTCGCTTAGATTCTTTAAGCTATGCTAAATCGGGACTTTTTAATCCTTCAACCTTAAGCACAACACCACCAGTCAATACACTAAAAGGAAAAGTAAAAGATCTTGATTGGAAGTGGGATCCTGGATTTAAGGGATGTATCGGTTGGACCTTTTGTCCTAGTGGGTTCGATCTTCTCTTACAATATACCTGGTATTATACAGCCACTCAAACTCATACCCATGCACAAAATTTACATCTCAGTTTTCCTGTCCTATTCAGTTCTGGTTTGATCGATGGAAGGATGCAAAGCGCTAAAGCGAAATGGCATTTCCACTATCAAAAGGGAGATATTGAGATTGGACGAAATTACCATGTGCACAAAAAATTAAAGCTCCGTCCCCACATAGGTTTTACTGGCACCTGGCAAACGCAGAATTTTGTAGCCGATTACCTGTCAACGCAAGGGCAGCCTACTAACAATAACCCATTTAACCTCCAAACAAAGTTTGATCAGGACTTGTGGGGAATAGGGATGCGCGCGGGGCTTAACACCACCGTTCAGTTTGGTAATGGATTTGGCCTCTTTGGAAATTTTGCCCTCAGCGGGGTCTGGATTCATTACAATACGGAACGGAAGGATTCTTTTTCCCCTACAACTCCTCCTAATCAACCCCCTACCAGGGGAGTTTACCTCAATGGCAGCCCTCACTGTTTAAAACCACTCTTTGAATTTGGGATCGGCTTTAGACTAAGCCATTATTTCTGTGATGCAGGGTTTCATGCTCTTATAGAAGTAGGATGGGAAGGGCAGATCTGGCCAAACCAGACCCTTTATATCAGCCTCGATGATAACTATGACCGATTTGATCTTTCTCTGCAGGGATTCGTTGCTAAATTCCGCTTAGACTTTTAATCTTGTGTAGTAATGCATTTAGTATAAGTTGCACACTTAACATACCTTAGGTTTTTAGAATGACGAGTGTTTCTTTAAGGGCATGGATAAATTGATCGATCTCTTGACGGGTAGAATAGATTCCAAAAGAGATGCGTGCTAAAGAATCTACCCCAAATCGTTTTAAAGTGGTTTGAGCACATAGGCTCCCTGTTCTGATCGCAATCCCCTTTAGTCCAAGGATCGTTCCTAGATCAAGAGGATGGACCCCTTTAACTGTAAAACTAATGATTGCTCCCTTCTCTTTTGCATTGCCAATGATCGTGATTCCTTTGAAATCTCTCATCTTCTCTGTAGCCTCTTCCAAAAGTTCCCTTTCCCAAGCAAAGATTCCTTCTCTTCCTATCCCTTCGAGGTATTCTACTGCAGCGCCAAGAGCCAAGATAGAGCCGATAGGTGGAGTCCCTGCTTCAAATTTTAGAGGAATCGGCTGAAAGGTAGTCTTATGAAAAGAAACCTTATCGACCATATCTCCTCCCCCTTGATAAGGAGGCATCTCTTCTAAAAGTTCTCTTTTTCCATAGAGAATCCCCACCCCTGTGGGACCATACATTTTATGACCAGAGAAGAGGTAGAAATCAGCGCCAAGTTTTTGTACATCGATCAAAAGATGCGCCGCTGCTTGAGCCCCGTCCACCAGTACCCGAGCTCCATAACTACGCGCCATTTCTGTAATTTTTTCGATCGGATGAATTGTGCCGGTGACATTATCAACATGAGGAAGGGCAATGAGTTTTGTATGAGAAGAGAAAAGAGCTTCTAACCTTTCTAAAATAATCTCCCCCTCTTCATTGATCGGTATCTCTTTTAATACCACCCCTTTTCCCTCTGCCAAAAACTGCCAAGGGATCAAGTTCGCATGATGGGTGGCAATAGGGATCAGAATTTCATCTCCAGGAGAAAGAAACCTTGTGCCAAAGGAGGAAGCAACCAAATTGATCCCCTCTGTTGTTCCTTTGGTAAAAATAATCTCTTCTTCCTCAGTAGCATGCAAAAAGGAGGCAATTGCAGCGCGTACTCTATTGTGCTTTTCTGTGGTTTTTGCAACGAGCTCATAGACAGCACGGTGGACTGTGCCATATTCTTCTGTGCAGTAGTGAGTCAAAGCCTCAATCACAGATGTAGAAGGAAAAGAGGTAGCAGCAGAATCGAGATAGATGAGAGGCTTCCCATTCATCATCTTCGAAAGCATGGGAAAATCTTTTCTGATTTTCTCCACATCAAACATCTGCAAAGCAGACTCTCTATGCATTTCTTTCATGCGCTTCCTCTTTATAATCTAAGTTGTGGGAGAAAAAGCTCCTGAGTCAGTTCTCTACAAAATCCTAAAGTCAGATGCTTTTTTGCTTCCTTCTCATGAATCCCCCTACTCTTTAAATAGAACAGCTCTTCCTCTCTAGGAATAGAGATTGTAGCTCCATGTGATGCTTTTACATCATCAGCAAAGATCTGAAGATTAGGATGAGAAATGGCCACGGCTTCATCACTTAAAAGAAGGACATTGCTAAGTTGGTAGGCCTCCGTCTTTTGGGCCTCTTTTTCTACCCTAATCTCTCCTGAAAAACTAAAATGGGCTCTGCCCTCAAGTACCGCTTTGAATTTTTGATTTGATTTGGTTCTTTCTACTTGGTGTTCCACAAGCACCTTTGTTTCTAGATGGGATTTTCCGTTGAGCAGGGAGAGCCCTTTTAGACTTGCCTCACTTTCCTCCCCTAGGAGTTTTACCCTGATATCCCGATACTCTTTTTGCACCCCTTTCGATAAAGAAAAATGATGGAGAGAGGCTCCCTTTTTTAACTTGGCACGGAGGGCATTTAAATAATAGTCCATCTGCCCCTCCCTACTTCTCTCCTCAATTAGGGAAAAAGCAGCTCCCTCCTCCAAAGAAAGATCGAAAAGGCGATGGCTCCAAAACGTGCTTTCCCCATTTGATGTCTCTGTATTAACCCAACGCAAACGACTATTTTTCCCAAGGAAAAGATGAATCCTCCCTCCCAGAATAAGAGAAGCCTTATCACGCATATTTTGAGTTGTTTTTATGAAATGGATCGATTGCACCACCCCTTTCACCTCTTTCCCCGGGGGAAGATAGAAAAAGATTCCCTCTGTTTCAGATTGATTGAGTAGGTGGAAAGGATTGTTTTCTTCCCTTGCCTGCTCTAGTAGATGCTTTTTTAAGATCCCGCCATAGGTAGCAAGCGCCTCTTTAAGGGGAAGACAAATTCCCTCTTCTACACCGCTCATGTCGGAGAGATCAGATCGAAACTTTCCATTAACAAAGACAAGATAGGAATGCTCACATAAAGGATCGACATGCAGGGAGATCTCCTCTTTTCTTACTTCAGCTTCTGAGAAATCAAGGGTCGATCCATAGTAGGAGTCAAAAGGAAAAGTAGCAAACCCCTCTGATTTTTTATGGGGAAAGCCGATAGCAAGAAGCCGCTCCCAGCTTTCTTGTCTTATCTCTTGAAGGATCTCTTTGCCCCCTTTTTGAGAAGCGAGAGTCTGCATTGTTTCAAGAAACTCTTTCATCGCACCCCTACTTGATATCCTTTTTCCTCTATTAAGCGAGCAAGGCTACGGTTGCCTGATTGCACAATTCTTCCTTCGACCATAATGTGGACAAAATGAGGAGAAAGATATTCAAGGAGTCGCTCATAGTGAGTAATGAGAAGTAGGGATTGCTCTCCCTTCCTCTGCCGCTGCACCCCTTCTGCTACAACCCGCATCGCATCGATATCAAGACCTGAATCAGTCTCATCTAAAATAGCAAGAGAGGGGGATAGGACTGCCATCTGCAAGATTTCATTTCTTTTCTTTTCCCCCCCTGAAAAGCCCCCAT
>JACPWA010000067.1 GCA_016191565.1 Simkania negevensis
CATAGAGAACTATAATTTACCTTTGAAACTTAACGTTAGAAAGACTTATGGCTACCACATGTTCTGTGTGCCAAGAAGAGTTTACTCCATGGCAGGCCAAATGGGCCTCAAAAGAGGGAGCCGAAAGGTGGAAGAAATCTCCCTGGAGCCTTTTTTATGCTTCCCCTGTAAAGGTACTTAGTTGTGAGCCAAATGTTCCTCATGTTTTTCATGCTCAATGCTTCCAAGGTTGGGCTAATACACAGATAGAAAAAGTTTTTTCTTTTGTAGGAAGTGTAAGCTGTCCTAACTGTCGTAACAACGAAAAGACCTCTTTTGAAAATCACTCAGGTGTACTCTTTCAAAAAACTCAAGGTAAAATTGAAATTGTTGCCTTCACAACCCTTTTTGCTTCTTTTCTCTATTGCGGTTACAAAACTTTATATAACAATAAAGTGGCAGCTTGGTTTGCGCCAATGGCGATTTTGTCTCTTATGTATTTCAAAGGAGATGAATGGAGTTTTCTTTTTTATAATCATTTTTCACATACAAACTTTACCCTAAATGAAATCTACCGCGGTGTGGAAAGAAACTACAAAGTGAGTAAGATTTTAGAGATTTACTATGATTGCTTTCCTAAAATGAGATTTCATTACTTCCCTGATGACACAGAAGAATCACAGGACCTTATTTTGCAACGACCTAACAATAAAGCAGAGTTTATTAGGCGATTTTCACATATTATCACGGAGAGTCTGAGTGGAGACCTCCCCTTTAATAACCACATGAAGAGATGCCTGCCTGCCATTTTAGTCCATGCTGATTTTCGCAATCGATTATTTAAATTAATCACAAACGTATGCTTTACTGTTACAAACGAGGCCGGTGAGCACCAAGGTTCGTACGAAATCTATGTAACCTCCGAGCAATTGATTGAAATGGATCTTAACCTTCTGCAAGCCAAGGTGAGGCTATGACACAATGTAGTTATTGTAACGCGCCATTTACATCTCAAGATCAACAGTGGGTTAGCCAACAAGGACAAGCCAGATGGCAGAGAAACTGGAAAAGCCTCCTATTTTCTTGCCCTGTTGAACTACTTCCCTGCAACCATGCATTTCATCAAACATGCTTCCAACGTTTTGCTCCCTATCGCTTGTCATATAATGGTGAACCCCAAATGAAGGCACAAATAGGCACAGTTACCTGCTCTGTACCACGCTGTGCATCCACAAAAGAAGATAGGGGGAAAAACCCTCTTTTCTTTAAAAGAATAACCATTACAGTTGGGGGAGCTTTTATTCTTGTCCTCTGCTTACCGTTATTCCTAATGAAAAATAAACCTGTTCCTTTCAACGTGCGCAATCAGTGGCTACAATCACTTCTACAAAAACCTAGCTACGCACAGACCTTCTGGTCATTACCCCTTTGTGCTGCATTTGTTATGAATGCCGTTACCAATAGCATTCCCAACCGACTGTGTGACAAAATCGCTCTTTTTATCTATAACTTTTTCCACAATACTCAGTTGAAAATGCACGATATCCTTCCTAGAAGGCAAGTTACGACCCGTCTTGATAAGATAATTGCCCTTTTCTATGATAATTTCATAAAAGGCAACATTGAAGTTTATACAGACAACGGAACTGATGGCACCGGTCAACCAATACTCGTACCTTTAAATCTAACTCTAACTACCGATAAAAGACAATTTATAGAACAGGTTAAACCTGATTTGATACAGGAATACCAAGTTTCTTCGTCCCATCGTGCTCCTGGGTTCTCTCGTATTCTCGGTTGTGATGTACAGGATCGTTGTATCGACAAACCTTGTCAAGCAGGAGCTTTGTTTGCATCGATTGTAGCTGCCGGCATGCAGAGACGAGTGATAAATGAACAACAAGGATCACATAACTTAACCGTATATGCTCAGATCAAAGAAAATGAAAGCCTCGATTACCCCGAAGGCTCTTATGAAACTTTTTTCAATCCAGTATGTAAACTCTTTTCCCTGGAAGCATGGTTATTTGCTAAGGATGTATTTGATTAATTTTCTTTAGTCTTTTTCCTTTTTCTTGCTACAAGAAAGAGCACATAACAAACTAAGGCTCTCTCTTGGACTTTCTAGAACATCAGGCACAAACTGTCGCTCAAAAGGTACGCCATTATTTGATTACAACAAAGGGGCGGACCGCTGATGAAGCGAGCGATGAGGAGTTTTATCTCGCCTTTTCTACTGCCTTGCGTGAAGAGATCATGATTAATTGGATTGCGAGTGAGCACACCTTTAGAAAAAAGGGGCTGCGCAAGCTGTACTATCTTTCGATGGAATATATGCCGGGGCGCCTGTTTGAAAGCAACATTAGCAATATCAGATCGATTGATCTCGTGAAAAAGGTGATGAAGATCTTAGGGCGCAAGTTTGAAAGTATTCTTAAAGCAGAGCCTGACATTGGGATTGGAAACGGGGGGCTTGGTCGTTTAGCTTCCTGCTTTTTAGATTCGCTTGCTACTCTAAAATATCCTGCTTTTGCCTATGGGCTCCGCTATCAATATGGTATTTTTGAACAGGAGCTCTACTGTGGGGTGCAGATCGAGAGGCCCGATTGCTGGCTGCTTAGGGAAAACCCTTGGGAGTTCAGACGAGATGGAGATGCGGTCTTTGTCTCTTTTGCAGGGAGGATGGTTTCCCGAAAGAATTCTCATGGGGTAGAGATATTCGATCTACTAGACCAGGAGGAAGTGAGAGCTCTTCCCTACGATCTGCCGATTGTTGGGTATAGTGAATCAGCCGACTTTTCTGTCCTGACCCTCCGCCTTTGGTCGACCAAAGAATCTCCCCGCAATTTTGAGTTGCAACGGTACAATGCGGGAGAATTAGGCGGTGCAAGTGAAAACACTTCAATCACCAATGTCCTTTACCCGAATGATGACCATGAAGCAGGAAAGCGGACCCGTTTAAAACAGGAGTTTTTGCTCACCTCTGCTTCTCTTCAAGATATTTTCAAACAATATAAGGAGCTCTATCCCACTATTGACTTTTTTGCTGATGTAGTGCGGATTCAAATCAATGACACTCATCCTGCGCTAGTTATTCCTGAGCTGATGCGCATTCTCACCAAAGAATATGATCTCTCCTGGAAAGCAGCGTGGGAGATCACCCAGACCTCCTGCGGTTATACAAATCATACGGTTCTTAAAGAGGCTTTAGAAGAATGGAACGAGGCTCGGATGCAGGAGCTTCTCCCCAGGCAATATAAGGTGATTGAAAGAATCAATCAGCAGCTATGTGAGGAAGTAAGAAACCGTGCGCCTCATCAGGAAGAGCTGGTGAGGAAAATGTCGATCATAGAAGGAAGTCAAATTAGAATGGCTCATCTCTCTATTTATGGTTCCCACCTTGTCAATGGAGTTGCCCATCTCCATACAGAAATCCTCAAAAAGGATGTCTTTAAAGAATTTGCCGAGGTATTTCCCGGTAAATTTGTCAATGTGACCAACGGAATTACGCAAAGAAGATGGCTCCTTCTCGCTAATCCAAAACTCGCTGCTTTTTTAGAAAAAAGGATTGGAAAGGGATGGATCACTCATTTTGCAGAAATAAGCAAGATCAGCTCTTTTGCCTCAGATCCAAAAAGCCAGGAGGAATTTTTACACATTAAAAAGGAAAATAAAGAGGCACTCCTGACTATGATTTTAGAAGATGCAGAAAAAGGACATGCTATTTGCTCTGAATACCAAAAAAACTATCTCCTAGACACTGACGCCCTATTCGATGTGCAGATCAAGCGGATTCATGAATATAAAAGACAGCTGATGAACGCGCTACATCTACTGATGCTCTACCATGAAATCAAAGAGGGAAATGCTCCTCCCCGAATCAAAAGGCTTGCGATCTTTGGAGGTAAAGCAGCTCCCGGGTATCAGATGGCGAAAAAGATCATTCGACTGATCTACTGCATTGCCCGCAAAGTTAATAATGATCCAGCTTTAAGCAATCAACTCAAAATCATCTATATTGAAAACTACAATGTCTCAAAAGCAGAAAAAATCATCCCTGCTACCGACCTTTCAGAGCAAATCTCCACTGCTGGGATGGAAGCTTCTGGTACAGGAAACATGAAGTTCTCCTGCAATGGCGCTCTTACCATTGCCGCTGATGATGGGGCCAATGTAGAAATGAGAGAGAGTGTAACCGATCCGTGGTGGCCATTTTTATTTGGGCAAAGTGCAGAGGAAAACCTCGCTATGAGATCAAATCATACGTACGATCCCCTAAAATTATACATAAAAAATCCTAAAATCAAGCGTGTAGTCGATAGTTTAAAAGATGGCTCCCTTGCCGAGAATGACGCAGAAGAAGAAGCTCTTCTTGCCATCTACAAAAGCCTATTAGAAGGGGCTTCCGGGGAGATGGCAGACCGTTTTTTTGTCCTAAACGACCTTATGAGTTACTTTGAAACCCAAAAAAAGGTGGAAGAGCTCTATAGAGAGCCAATGAAATGGGCAGAATATGCGCTCCACAATATGGCTGGGATGGCTCCTTTTTCTTCCGATAACTCCATAGAAAATTATGCCAAAAAGATCTGGGGGCTTTCCCCTTGCCCCCCAAGTCCGCAAGAACTAGCGCGGGTACGCAAAGAGTATAGCGAACACGACAGATGTCGGGTTGTTACTTAACCGACCTTACTGTCGACTTATGTGACAAGTAGAATTTTTCCTTTACAAATTCTTTGCAAACTAATACATTGCCTAATAAAAATTAAAATAGAGGGTACAAGCAAATGACGTCAGATGGTAGTACTAGAATCCTTCAATCTCCTTTAGCTCGTCATCCTATCCGTAACGGTGATATTGAAAATCCGCTTCCTATAACCACAAGTTCTCCCTCTTCCTCAAACCGGCTTACAGGAAAAGTAGAAACTCTATGGGTTTGGGGACAAAAAGACTGGAAACACGTAGTGGTACTTGCAGGTGGCTCTGCCGTCCTCTTATGTTCCATGCAAGACCTTTTTCAAGGTCGGGTTTTTAAAGCAACGCTTCAGGTGGGTGGCGGAGCTATCGCTTTCTATTTCATACAAGACCTAAGGCAAGTACAAGAAGAGCAGCTAGAAAGATTTAAAACGGAAAATGGCAAGCTAAAGAATACCAGTCAGGAACTGCAGAAGAGAAATGAACAACTAAGGGAAACAAATGAAGCATTACAAAGGACAAATGGAGACTTACAAGGAACAACAAAGCATCTTCAAAGTATTATCCAGTCTGTAGAAACCGAATTCCAAAAAGCTGTCATTCAGCATGGAACAAAAGCAATAGATGAAGTAAGAAGGCAATATATAGAGCAGATTGGGTCACTGAGAGAACAAACCGGGAGCTTAAAACAAAACGTCACGCATTTAGAAACCACAAAAGAGCAGCTTAGCGAACAAACGGAAGCACTTAAGAGCCAGGTTATCCTCGCAGGAAAACAACTAGACGAGTTTAGAAGAAAAACAGAAGAAGAAAGAGAAGCTTTCCTAAAACAACTTAAAGAGGCACAGACACAATTTCAAAAAATTCTAGAAGAAAGAGTAAAAGAAGCTAGCACGCAAGGAGCTAAAACAGACCATGCTCTCGAACAAATAAAAGGTGTAGCTCAGCAGATGTCCTCAGCCATTTCCGGCGTCGTACGCAGGCTCACCCCTCCAAGCTCCCCCACTTTTTCAAGCAGCAAAAGCTCTCTACCTGTAATTCATCCGCTTAACATAACACAAGAATCATCAAGCTAAATTAAGGAGGTCAATATGGCATCACCGTCTAGACCCCCCCAAGGGGGCGCACTGGCAAGTTGGGACCGTAGAATGATCCAACTGGGATACAGGTGGGCACAAAATGCGAGCACGTATCCCTGTTATACCCTTTTTCTTAGCACTGCTGTGGCCTTCCTCATTTTAAAGGGGACCAAAAATCTTCATACAAGCCTACCTAGGTCTATACGGAGAGAAGCTTTGCATATTGGAATATGGAGTGCGCAACTGGTCTTTTTCGGCACCCCTCTGCTTATGTTTGCACATCACGCCTCTCGAAGAGTATTAAAAGCTATAGCAGACTTACCACAAAACCGTCAGCAAGAGGGGAAAGAAGAGCATACAGATGACCGTATGGAAGGGAGACGCGATTCTCTTACTTCTTCCCTATCTTCCGTCCCAGAGGATCCCTAACGTTTTGCCTAATCAGAGGAGAAAGGACGAGGATTGAAAAAAAGAGAGCTTTCCTCCACAATAGCGCCTCAACAAACGAAACTTATCTAAAGGCATTTTATGGGGCAAATAGGCTCAAATGATTTAAAAGCGGGAATGAAAGTTGAAATTGATGGAGAGCCCTATAACATCGTCTCCGTGGAACTAGTCAAACCAGGAAAAGGGCAAGCTTTTACTCGTACCCGGGTGAAACATCTTTTTAGCGGCAAGGTCATTGACCGCACATTTAAATCGAATGAATCCCTTCCTGAAGCTGATGTTGAGGAGACAAAAATGCGCCTTCTCTACCGCGAATCAGATGGTTTTGTTTTCATAGACGACAAAACCTTTGAGCAGCTTAGTATCTCCTTAATGGTCATTGGGGATAAAGAAGTCTCTATGATGGAAGATACTGTCTACGACCTTGTTATCTACTATTTAGGCTGCGTCAAAGCCCTGGGGCCGTGCGATCATAAATGGGCTAGTATTAACTAAATACAAGCCTATTTACGATCGATAAGTCCCAGGGTTTTGACGCAACCGAAACATTAAAAACTTTTGATTTGCAGCTTTAGGATGGACCTTACCCTTTTAAAAGATCGCGCGCTTATGCTCAAAAAGGTGCGCAGCTTTTTCGATAGCCGCAGCTTTACAGAAGTAGATTGCCCTGCCCTTTCCTTTGCAGCTTCAATTGATGCTCACATCGACCTTTTTGAAGTGATTGTCTCCCCTGAAAAAAGAGGGTATCTTGCAAGTTCCCCTGAATATGGAATGAAACGTCTTTTAGCTGAAAAAATAGGAAATATCTACCAACTCTCTCACGTCTTTCGCAAAGGGGAAAAGGGAGCTTTGCATAACCCTGAGTTCACCATGATGGAATGGTACCAAGTAGAAGTAACGTTTACCCCCTTTATCGAAGAGGTATGCGACCTTCTTGCCCTTTTTCTGGGAGATATGCCTAAAGAGATCCTATCCTATAGCGAAGCATTCTTGCGCTTTGCCCATATCGATTATAAACAAGATAGCATACAAAAACTTATTGCCACAGGAAAGGAAAAAGAGCTCCACCTCAAAGAGGAAGATCGAGAGGATCTGCTCAATACTTTGTGGGGATGTCTAGTTGAACCTCATTTAGGTTATGAAAAACTCACTGTGATTACCGATTATCCTCCTGAGCAAGCAGCTCTTGCCCAAGTTGTAAAAAAAGGAAAGGAAATGGTGGCAGAGCGCTTTGAGATCTACTACCGGGGAACAGAGCTCGGCAATGGGTACCATGAGCTTCGCGATCCTAAGGAGCAGAAAAAACGGCTAGAAAAGGAGCTAGAAAAAAGAAACTCTCTTGGCAAACCTCCCCTTCCTATTGACTATCACTTTGTAAAGGCACTAGAAAAGGGGCTTCCTGATTGCTACGGCATTGCGGTTGGTTTTGATCGGCTCATGATGCATAGGCATGGTCTAAAAGAGATTGCTCCCATTCTCCCTATTCCTTGGGAAGTGGCTTAGGTAACAACCCTTTTGTGGCTGGATATACCTCTTATTCAGCCAAATCGCATAGCGTTAGGGGTGTTTTGGCTGGATAAGAGGTATATCCAGCTAAAACTAAGCCCATCCCTGAACGATGGGATAACGGCGTCCTACCCCAAAGGATTTTTTAGAAACCCGAAGAATGGGTGGCCCCTGCCTTCTTTTATATTCTGCAGCATGAATCATTCTCACGAGATTGATCACAGTTTCTTGTGGAATGTTTCCTTTTTTAGAGATCTCATCGATCGACATCGTATTTTCAACATATCCTTCAAGGACCTCATCAACAACTTCGTAAGGGGGAAGAGAGTCGCTATCTTTCTGATCAAAGCGGAGTTCTGCCGAAGGGACTTTAGTTAAGATTGAGGAGGGGATTACTTCCCTCCCCTCTTTCTGGTTGATATAATGACAGAGGGCATAGATCTTTGTTTTGCGTACATCGCCGATCACTCCTAGCCCTCCGCACATATCTCCATATAGGGTAGCATAGCCCACAGCTACTTCACTTTTATTTCCTGTGCTAAGCACGATATAGCCATGCTTATTTGAAAAGGCCATCACAATCATCCCCCTAATCCGCGCTTGGAGGTTCTCTTCCGTTACATCAGCTTTTTTTCCTTTGAAATGAGGCTCAAGAAGAGAGAGAAAGGTCGTAAAAGGAGGTTCAATCGGAATAGTTTTTGTTTGTATCCCTAAATTGTTTGCTAAGCTCTCCGCATCTTGCACACTTTGCTTACTTGTATATCTCGACGGCAAGATCATCCCAAGCACATTTTCTTTTCCCAGAGCTCGCGCCGCAATATAAGCGACTAGAGCGGAGTCGATCCCCCCTGATATCCCTAAGCAAGCCTTTTTAAAATCGCATTTAAAAAAATAATCTCTCACCCCTAAAATGAGCGCCTGCAAAAGATTTTCCTTCTCTTCATAGGGAAGCTCTTTTTTTGATGTAGGGACATCAAGGTCGATTTCCAGTGTATCCTCTACAAAACCTTTAGCTGCCAGGGAAAGCTCCCCCTCTTTGCTTACGTAGACACTAAAGCCATCAAAAATAATTTGTCCATTTGCACCTACCTGGCAACACATGATCACCGGACATTTTAAGGTTCTGGCTCCTTTCTTGACCACTTCCAAACGTCTCGGCGCCTTTTGATACTGGTAGGGGGAAGAGGAAAGGTTGAGCATCACGTCAGGTTTTAATGGTGCGAGCTCAAGAACTGGGTCTTCCTTATATCTCGTATCGCTGATATAACCTCCGTGTTGCCAAATATCCTCACAAATGGTGATAGCAACCCTCTTTTTACAAAGATCCCAAAGCTTTGCTTTTCCCCCTGGTTCAAAATAACGCCTCTCATCAAATACATCGTAAGTAGGAAGGAGACATTTATCTTGAAATCCCAGAAGACGCCCTTCGCTGATTACGGCAGCACTATTAAAAAGTCCCTTTTCTCCAGAAGATAAATTACGCCTGACAAGCCCCACAACCGCAGAGACCCCCTGGCATCTTTTAACAATCCTTTCTAAATGAAGTTCTACAGTATCAAGGAAAGAGTCGTGGAGCAGCAGATCTTCAGGGGGGTAACCACAGAGAGCCATCTCGCTAAAGAGGACAAGGTCGACTCCCCGTTTTTTCCCTTCTTCAATCGACTCTAAAATTTTTACTGTATTCCCATCGAGATCTCCCACGATTGGGTTGAGCTGCGCTGCTAAAACTTTCATACGCTCTTCTGTCTCCTTCACAAAGCCAAGGGCATTCACTCTAAAATAAGGTTATCATTGAAATTCCTCAATTCTTTTGCAAGAACTAGCTTTTTTCTTAACTTTTTTATAAAGAATTTGCTAAGATGAGCTCTTTTATTGCCCAAAGTAAAGGCTAGCAAGGAGAAAGTTATGTCAGCAGTAGAGTTTTTTAGTGAAGGAAGTTCTGGAGGTCATTTTGCTACATGGGATGTCAATCGAGCTGATGTGACGGAGGTAGAGCTCCTTCCTGGTAAAGAGTCTATCTCTATAGCCACTTCTCAAAGCACTGCCATACGTCCTCTCGACCAAAGGGTCAAAGCTATCCCAAGCGCTTCTCAAGATCGGGCCATCCATAGCATAGATAATCTGATCAAGTTAACAACTCTTTCCCCTGCTAAACGAGAAGAGAAACAAAAATTTTGGGAAAGCCAGCAGACAACCATGAATCGAACCTTTTGGGTAGGAGGTGTCTGTGGTACTGCTGGAGCCGTTATTCCAGCTATACTACAATTAGTTCATCCTGCTGTAGGCTTACTGAGTATTCCGACCTTTCTCGTTGGTTGGAGAAGCAAGGCAAGATCTGCTGACGCTAAAAAACAACTCGAAGGATGGAAAAGCGACCTTATAGCACAAACAGCTTGCCTAAGAACCATGGCTTTTGATCAGGGGTTTCCTTATGTAATGCAATATAATCTAAAAGGAGTTACCGAAGGCGCTTCTCGCACCGGAGTTCTTCACCTTAGCGAAGTGCAGGAGCTTTACCGCCGCTTCCTAGAAGACTGGTGTAATCGACTGACTAGAGCAGCTCAGTTAGATGAAAAAGCACGGTCCCGTTTAGCTAGAGAATTTGCTAAAAGCAATCCCCTCTCCCTTGAAGCGATAAATTTTGCTGAGCTTGATCAAAGCAAACAAGATCTTTTACAATCCTATGTGGAGAATTTTAACACCTATAAACATGATATTGATCATTTTCAAAAACAATATCTCGCCAAGAAAAAGGAAACAATTGCCATAGAAAAAAGTAAAGTAGAAGAGGTAGAGCGGAACCGGACTCTTGCTCTTATCCCCCTTTCTGTAGCATATACTTATTACATAGATAAAGCGCGTAAAGAGAAAGAGGCTACTTTAGCTAGAGAATCTCCTGAAGGAATCACTAGGGAGCAACACAGGAAGAATGCTGAAGATGCCTATAACAGTGCTGTTACAAAATATAACCTTCTATTTGCAGGAGCAAAACTGCCATTACATCACTTTTTTAACAGTCAAGTAAAAGCGATTAACGAACAAAAAAGTAAGTTTCTACATCAACTTGAACAGATGCATAATCACGCTCTTCTTCCTTTTTTTGATAATGCTAGAGTACTGATTGTCCATGCTCGCGAAGCCTATCAGACAGGGAAAAAACCTCCCACCACAGCTGCTGTTTATCATTCACCCTTTAGCGCTTCTGTCGAGCTGCCTCAATTCACCCCTCCTCCAAGTGGTAACTGGACAGATACAATCCTCAGAAGTAAAATCTCAGGAGCTCCTAAAACAGATGATTTAAGAGCACTTGTAGGAGATGCTGCGCGTGATCAAGAGCTTTCTTCTTTGATTGCACAGAAAACACAAGCAGCGTTAGGGGGAAAGTAGGAGTTGAAATCGCAACGGGAACACTGGGCTAGCGAGATCGGGTTTATTCTAGCAACTGCTGGCTCAGCTATTGGCCTTGGCAGTCTCTGGCGTTTTCCCTACACAGCTGGAGAAAATGGAGGAGGTGCTTTTGTCCTCCTTTATATTCTTTTTACTTTCTTTTTAGGGATCCCCGTCTTTATTGCAGAACTTATCATCGGTCGCGCTTCCCAAAAAAGCCCGATCTTTGCTTATGAAGAACTGAGTAGACAATCGGCCCATTGGAAAATGGTAGGATGGCTTAACCTGATCACCTGTTTCACTATTCTCTCCTTTTACTGTGTGATCTCAGGCTGGTGCTTAAACTATGCTCTAATGTCGCTCACCCAATTTACCGCTGGAAAATCCCCGGAGCAAATTCGGGCAGTATTTGATATTCTTTATAACGCACCTGATGTAAATCTCTTTTGGCTTTTCTTCTTCATCCTTCTCAATGTGGGGGTGGTGTATGGAGGGATACGCAAAGGTTCGATTACTTTAGAGGGTTTTCCTCAGGCGCTCCGCTTTATCCTTTATCCTGACTTTTCTAAACTTAGTACTTCAGCGATCCTCGATGCTCTGGGAATGGCCTTTTTTACTTTAAGTGTAGGAATGGGAATCATCCTGACCTATGGCAGCTATCTCAAGCCACAAGAAAATATACCTAAAACAGGATTCATCGTAGCGCTCATGACCCTTCTCGTTTCCCTGATGGCAGCTCTCATCATCTTCCCAATTGTTTTTAGCTTTGGCTTTCCTCCTGAAGGGGGCCCCGGCCTTATCTTTAAAACAATGCCCATCCTATTTGCCAAACTCAAAGGAAGTCTTTTGATCTCTACAGTCTTTTTCCTCCTCCTGATCTTTACTGCCCTTACCTCCTCAATCTCCCTTTTTGAAGTGCTTGTTGCTAATCTTATGGAGGTCTTTAATTGGTCTCGCGGCAAAGCGATGCTTTTTTCTGGAGGCGGGGTTTTTATTTTCGGTATCCCCTCTGCCCTTGCCGGCTCTAATCTCCTTTTTCCCGATTGGAAAGCAATCTATGGGATGGATTTTTTCGAAACAATGAACTATATCTCCACAAGCTGGATGATGCCGATTGCAGGGCTTTTCACTGTCATTTTTACCGGTTATAAGATGAATAAGACCCTCACACAAGAGGAGTTCATGAAAGGGACTAAAATGCGCTGCTTCTTTAAACCTTGGTTTTTCTCGATCCGCTACCTTGCCCCTGCCGCTGTGATCATCATCATCCTCGAACAGGCTAAGGTAATCAACCTAAGCGCAATCATCTCCTACTTTTCTAGTGCTCTGTAAACTTAATTTTTGGTATTTCGGCTGTCGTGAAAGTTCCCGTCATTTACCGATCGTAAACGGGCTAGTATTAACTAATACTAAATGTAAAAAATAAAATTACTAAATTGGTTCGAATAACGTGACAAATTTGAGAGGTCTTTTCGAAGCTTATGTTTTTAAACATTAGCAAGAAAAGATCTCTCGAAAGTGACATGTTAGGTGATCCACTTTAGTAATTTTATTTCTTACATTTAGTATAAATACAAGCCCATTTACGATTGACAAACGTCAGGGCTTTGACGCAGCCCAAATGGCAACAATTAAGTTTACAGAGCACTAATATCTAAACGCTGTACATGGCGTGTACTTCGTTTAATCGAGCGCCCATTTCTTGAGAAGCTTTTGATAGATCCCCTTTTCCTTTGCTTCTTTTAAACCTTTATTAAAGGAGCCCACTAGCTCCTTTTCTTTAGAAAGGGTAATGAAGCGAAGCCCCGCATTATTTAGCGGAGGAGAGACAATCTCAAGTTCACCGCCATGAGGCTGTTTGACGAAGCTCTGAGCGGTAATTACATTGATCAAAGCTCCATCAATCTCTTCGTTTAGGATAGCATTGATCAGCTGGGGAACCGTTCCATAGTAACGGACAGTTGCTCCTTGATAGCGCTCTGCTAGCAAGGCTTCATTAGCTTGCGTATCCACCCCAATCTCTTTATTCATGAGATTTCCATTTCCCATCCCATTGCGCCCCTTTTTTAAAACGAGCACAGGTCCCGTAGCGAGATATAGTTCAGAAAACTGATATTTATTCTCACGGAAAAGATAAGGGCGAAGAGAGGAGAGGATCGCTTCATATTCTCTGTCCTCTAAGCCTTCTAAAAGGTTGTCCCAACTTTTTGTAATCTGATCAAACGAGAACCCTTGTGTTTTGCCAATCTCTCTAAGAAGCTCATTAGAAAAAGCGAGCACGTTCCCCTCTTTTCCCATAAGTTGGAGAGAGTACCATTCTGGATCAACTCCAATACGCAGCCGCTTTTCTTTTTTGCTGCATCCAATGAAAAGGAGAGCACAAGCGAGAATAAGAAAAAAAGGAGCTATTTTTTTCATCATAGCCCCATCTTATCAGTCAGATCTGAAAAATGCGAGTTTTTAGAATTCTGAAACACCCTCTTAAGTTAGCTCTTGTGCAGAAAGCTCAGGTTCCAATTCCCAAGCGAGGAGTTTTTCAAAATAAAACTCTGAGAAAGCAAATAGCTCATTCATCACATCCCAAGCGTCTAACTCTTTATTTGTAACGTAAGACATAAGGTAGCTTGATTTGTTAGCTAAAAAGGAATATTCAGACTGATGTTGGATAACATGATCAATCGGCAGTTTTTGCAAAGCGGATGAGTCAACTTCTTCTTCCAGCAAAAGGAAGTCTTTCTCTTTCCTCTCCCTCTGGATCAGCTCAAAATTAATTATCCTTTGCTTATCGCTATGTTCTTCAAGAAGCAAAATTACTTCTGCCTTGTCAAGCATTTCTGCAATGTTCTTGCCAGGAATATTCGTCTCAATAACCTGAAACCCTTTTTGCAAGTACTTCTCTAAAGAGAGGTTTCTGCGAGCTTCTAGATCATAAGTAGCAGTACCTGTGCAATGTAGAATGGCAAAGGAAAAAAGAAAACACACGCTAAGGATAAGTACAAAAAATTGATGTTTCATTACTATTGCCTTGGGTTAATACTAAATATAAAAAAAGAGCTAACTTTTTTTCAGCAAGCGAAGCCCATTTAAGATCACGAGAAGAGAGGCTCCCGTATCAGCGGCAATTGCCATCCAAAGAGAGGAAAAGCCAAGCAGGGTTAACGTAAAGACAAGAAACTTCACTGAAAGAGAAAAACTGATATTTTGTTTGATCACTTTTAGAGCGCGCCTTCCATGGGAAATTAGCCAGGGAACTTGCGAAAGATCATCTCCCATCAGAGCAATGTCAGCGGCCTTAATCGCCACCTCTGTACCCATAGCCCCCATGGCAATGCCGCAACAAGCAGCAGCCATAGCTGGCGCATCGTTGATCCCATCGCCAATCATCGCTACTGTTTTCCACTTTTGTCTTAGTTTTTCAATGCTTTCCATCTTTTTCTCAGGCAAAAGTTCTGCCTGAACATGCTTGATACCGGCTAAGGACGCAATTGCCTGAGCGCTAGGAGTGTTGTCTCCCGTCAGCATCACAATCTCTTCTATTCCCAACTTCTTAAGCTCTTTAATCACTTCTTTGATCTTTTCACGAGGACGGTCCGCTACAGAGAGAAGGCCACAAACATGGTTGTCATTGCCAATGGCAATCATCGAATGGCCTGCATCTTCAAGTGAGAGAGCCAGTTGGTGGATCTCCTCTGTTTCTTGCTTCATCTCATGTAGAAAAAGATGTGAGCCAATCCAATAGCGCTTCCCTAAATAGATCCCTTCTGCTCCCTTCCCTCTGATCACACTAAACTCTTCGGCCCTTTCAGGGCAGATCTCTCTCCTTTTAGCTTCTTTTAAAATGGCCCGGGCAATGGGATGCTCGCTAGCAGCCTCTAACGCTGCTGCCCGCTCTAAAAGCTCTTCTTCTGTATGACCGCTGAGCGGTATGATCTTTTGCACCACAGGATGACCATAGGTAAGAGTACCTGTTTTATCTAGTGCCAGAGCTTTAAGTTTTCCCATGATCTCTAAAAAGCGTCCTCCTTTGATGATCACTCCATGGCGTGCAGAAGAAGCGATAGCAGCGGCCAGAGTTACTGGAGTAGAAATCACCAGAGCACAGGGACAAGCGATGATTAAAAAAGCTAAAGAGCGATAGAAAGACGAGCCCCAAGAAAAGGAAAAGAAAAAGGGCAAGACAAAGAGAAGAAAAAGAGAGATCCCGATCATGCAGGGAGTATAGATCCCGGCAAATTTTTCTATCAGTTCCTCTACCTTTGCTTTCTTTTTTTGCCCCTCCTCCACAAGTTGTCTCATCTGCGCTAAAGTGCTCTCTTCTCCTTTTTTTGCCACCTGAAATTCAAGAGCCCCCTCTTGATTCAATGTCCCAGCGTAGAGAAAATCACCCTTTTTTTTTAATGCAGGAAGGGATTCTCCTGTAATCGGAGACTGATCTACTGAAGAACTCCCTTTCACAACTACCCCATCAAAAGAGATTCTCTCTCCTGGGTGAACGAGAAGATGATCTTCAAACCATTGACCAATTACCGCTGCTCCGATCACTGCAAGGAAGATGAGAAGATGCATATCAGGATGCAAGGTTTTTGCACTAAGCAAAACTTTTGGAAGAACAAAATAGACCCCAAACACAATGGAAATAAGGTAAAAGAAAAGAGCTAAAAGAGGAGGAGAAGAAAAGCTCTCTTCTCCAGCAAAAAACACCCTCCAATCCAACGAAATCAGAAAATGGAAAAGGATTCCAAAGAGGAGAAAGAGACCAGAAAGAATTGTGAAAAGAAAAGTCCCTTTTCTTTCAAAAAAAGTCTGAGATTGTTCCCTCTCCTCCCAAAAGCGAGCCTTCATCCCTGCCCTTGCCACCAACTCGATAAGCTGATGGGGGGTAATCTCTGCTGGATCATAGAAAAGACTCATCTTGCTGCGCAGCAGATCAAATAGAGGGTCCTCTATCCCTTCTTTATCTCTGAAGACCCCTCGCAACAGCTTTGCCTCTTCTGCACAATCAAGCCCTTGGATGTAAAGATGTAGCTCTTTCATTTTAGTCTTATAAAAGCCTATCGTTTAATCTATTAATATGAGATTCTTACTTAACTTTATAGTATTAAGATACTCCGATGAAGCTAAAAAATCTCCTCCTTAAATCCCTGGTCACTTTTTTTGGGAGACCCAGAAAAAAGACCTATAGCCATCCCTCTTACCCTCGCATACTAGTTGTATCGACTACAGGACTCGGAGATACCCTATGGGGAACCCCAGCTATTCGGGCGATCAAAAAAAGTTTTCCTAAAGCTTTTCTTTCGGTTCTTACAAGCCCAATTGGTAAAACACTTTTAGAAAAAAATCCCTATATCGATCAGCTTTACGTTCTAGGGCAAAATAGTTTCCTTTCTCTTCTAAAGATTCTTCCCAAGCTCCGCAGAGAACACTTTGAGACTGTCCTTATTTTCCACACCTCTCAAAGATTTATTCTCCCTGTTTGTCGACTCATCCGCTCTGCAAATGTGATCGGAACAGAAGGGATAAAT
>JACPWA010000109.1 GCA_016191565.1 Simkania negevensis
ACTCTTTGCCGAAGAAGCAAGGGAAAAATTAAAGGAAGGGGTTAGTATCCTATGTGAAATCGTAGGCCACACATTAGGACCTCACGGCAAGCACGTTGGAATCGACGAAAAGTGGGGAGCTCCTAAGATTACTAGCGATGGAAACAGTATCGTAAAAGAGATCGAGCTCAAAGACGTTTACGCTAATATGGGAGTCTCCATTGGGAAAGAAGTGGCTCAGAAAATCAAAGATCACTCGGGAGATGGAACCACTACAGGAATGATCCTTTTAAAAGCTCTCGTTGAGGAAGGGATAAAAAACGTCGCTGCTGGATCGAGTTCGATTGGGATCAAGCGGGGAATGGAAAAAGCAGCTGACCTTCTTATTAAAGAAATCGAAGCACTCACAGTCCCTATCGAAGGAAAAGAATCCATTCAGAAAATTGCTACCATCTCCGCTTCTGGAAACCAGGAGATAGGAGAATTTATTGCAAACGCCATTGAGAAAGTAGGGCAAGGTGGGGTAATCACGATTGAAGAAGGCAAAGGGACCTCTACAATCATTGAGATGGTAGAAGGGATGCGCTTTGATCAGGGATATGCGAGTCCCTACTTTTGCACCCATCTTGAAAAAATGCAGGTAGAAATGGAAGATGTACAAATCTTAGTTACTGACAAAAAAATATCCGCGATTCAAGAAATCCTTCCTCTCCTCCAATCGATTGCTTCTTCAGGACAATCGCTCCTTATCATCGCTGAAGAGATCGAAGGAGATGCTCTTGCTACTCTTGCTGTAAACAAACTTCGCGGTAACCTTCGCATATGTGCTGTAAAAGCCCCTGGTTTCGCAGAACAAAGAAAGGCTCTTTTAGAAGATATTGCTGTCCTTACAGGGGCAACCCTTATATCTGAAGAAAAAGGGATGGTGCTAAAGGAAACTAAGGCAAACGTCTTAGGCAGTGCAGAAAAAGTTGTGGTGACCAAAGATCACACTACTCTCATCGGCGGCGGCGGGAAAAAAGAGGAAATTAAAGCCCGGATCAAATTGATTGAAAGAGAGAAAAAACAGGCTACAAATAAATATGAGATAGAAAGGCTCGACGAAAGACAAGGCAAATTGCATGGAGGAGTTGCAGTAATCCGGGTAGGAGCTGCTACTGAAGTTGCCATGAAGCAGAAAAAACAGGTTTTTGAAGATAGTTTGAGCTCGACAAAAGCAGCGCAGGAAGGGGGAACTGTGGTCGGTGGTGGAGCTGCTCTTCTCCATGCAGGCTTGAAGCTTAAAGCCCTCTTCTTAGAAGGGGAAGAAAAACTGGGTGCTGAAATTCTTTTAAAAGCCTCTGCTGCCCCTTTTAAGCAAATCGTGGAAAATAGTGGCAAAGAAGGCTCCATTGCCATGGAAGAAGTGCTAAAGAAAGGAAAAACTTTTGGTTTTAATGCCATCACATTAAAAGTAGAAGACCTAAAGAAAGCTCAGGTGGTCGATCCAGCTAAAATCGTCATCAATGCTCTAAAATATGCTTTATCTGGAGCGATCATGATTATTATCACTGAAACACTTAT
>JACPWA010000110.1 GCA_016191565.1 Simkania negevensis
TGTTCTCAAAGAAATATTTTCCTCAAAGTGGCTCGATGTTGATGAGCCAGCGTTAAAATTTAAAGAAGAAGTCAAGATCGAAGGACATGTCTCTATAGTCAACGAATACCTGGTCATTCAGCTCGATATTCAGGCCGAAGCCCTCCTTCCTTGCAGCATCTGTAATGAGTGGGTCACCGCTCCGATTCAGCTTAAAAAATTTTATCACACGGAAGAACTCTCTCATATTCAAAGAGAAACTTTTGATTTCAGCGTACCTTTAAGAGAAGCTATTTTACTAGAAGTCCCAACTCTTGTAGAATGTAAGGGAAAGTGTCCCGAAAGGGAGCACTTAAAGAAATATTTTAAAACTGATCAAGGGAAAATAGCAGGGTCAGAGGATCTAACCCGTTTCCCTTTTGCACATTTATGATAGGGAGAAAAAAATAGCCATGGCCGTCCCAAGAAACCGACACTCCAACGCCCGAAAAAACTCAAAACGAGCCCATCAGGCTAAAAAACCAAAGCATGCCTCAACTTGTTCCAACTGTGGAAAACCCCGACTCTCTCACAGACTGTGTTCATTCTGTGGTTTCTACGGAAGCCGAGTCGTTGTCTCAACCGAAGAAGAATAGTGCTCCCATCATTGGGATTGACCTTCTTGGAGGAGACCACCACACACCTCAGCACATTTCGGAGACGCTAAAGGGACTTCTCTCTGGCATTACGGAACCCTTTCGCCTGCTGGTTTTCGGCACACCTTCTGTGATCGAAGAACTGGACATCTTTAAACAAAAAGAAAAAAAATCCCTTCCCACTTCCCTGATTTCCCCTTTTCCGGTGGAAGAGGTGATCCACATGAATGAGGATCCTCTCGTTGCCATCAGAAAAAAAAGGGGGGCTTCGATTAGTATTGGCATGGCTCTTCTAAAAGAGAAAAAGATCGATGCTCTTGTTTCTACAGGAAACACGGGGGCGCTCATTGCTAGCGCTAAAAGACATCTTTCCACCATAGAGGGGATTACAAGAGCTGCTCTTATTACCCTTCTTCCTACGAAAAAATCTCCTGTAGCAGTAATCGACGTCGGTGCAAATATTGAATGCACCTCTGAGCACCTCCTTCAGTTTGCAAAAATGGGGATTGCCTACCAACGGAGTCGAGGCATTCAAACTCCTAAGGTGGGGCTTTTAAATATTGGATCAGAGGAAAGCAAGGGAAGTGAGAAGCTAAAAGAAACCTACAAACTTCTTCAAGAATATCATGATACCCTCTCTGCAGAGCGCTCCACTTTTATCGGAAATGTGGAAGGAAAAGAGGTATTTTCAGGGGAAGTAGATGTACTGGTTACCGATGGATTCACAGGAAATATCTTCTTAAAGACTTCAGAGGGAATCTCCTCCTTTATTTTGGAGACTCTGCGAGAAAAACAAAACAAGATTCCGTTTGCCAAACCCCTTTTAGAGCAGCTGGAAAAAGAGCTGTATGCTACTGAATATCTCGGGGGGCTCCTTTGCGGAGTAGATGGAATTGTGATGAAATGTCACGGTGACGCTAACCCTTATGCGGTGATGAATGGAGTTAAGGGGGCGATTTATCTCGCAAGAGGGGGGTTTTTAAGTAAAATTAAACGGGCACTCAAATAATAGCCTAAGAAAAAGGAAGTTTTTAAGTGACAAAACGCTTGGGAAACTCAAGCAAAACGGAACCGAATTACTAAAGCAGGTCATAATGAAAGAAATATTGCTAAATGTCACCTCAAAAGAGAAAAGAGCTGCGATTTTAAAGTATGGAAAATTGCAAGATTTAATCATTGAGAGAAAATCAAGCGAACACCTCACTGGAAATATCTACCGTGGACGAGTGACAAACCTTCTCCATAATATTCAATCAGCTTTTATTGACATTAACGAGGGAGAGAATGGATTCATTCATATCAGCGACATCGAGGAAAATATGCAAAAATTCCAAGAGATGTTCGATATGGAATGCGATTGGATAGTAGAGAAGCCAGCACAAAAAAATAAGCAAAAAAAGGACTCCGATATTTCCAAATTTATGCAGATTGGCCATCCGGTGCTGGTCCAGGTGGTAAAAGAGCCGATCGGAACAAAAGGGGCAAGGCTTACTTCAAACATCTCTATCCCTGGCCGCTATCTCGTTCTCCTTCCCAATGCTCCTCACCGAGGCATTTCTCGAAAAGTTCTCGATCGAAATGAGAGGGAGAGGTTGAAAAAAACAATTCGCGCTTTTGAAATGCCACAAGAGATGGGGCTCATCTGCCGCACAGCAAGTGTCAACGCCTCCACAGAAACCTTGGTACAAGAAGCGCATGAACTCATCAAAGTATGGGAGCATATTTTAGACAGCTTTAATAAGCACACAGAACCTGCCTGCCTCTATCAAGAATCTGATCTTGTTAAAAAAATGGTCCTTACTGCTGTTAACAAAGAGTATAGTAGAATCCTGATCGACGATTTTAAAACTTTTAATGACTGCCGTAAAATCTATAGAAAATATCAGGAAGATCACCCGCTAAAAATCGAATATTATCGAGATAAAGTGCCGATGTTTGAACGGTTTTCTGTAGAAAATGAGCTCGAAAGATCGCTTAGACGAAAAATTTGGCTTCCAAGTGGGGGATATCTTTTCTTCGATAAAACAGAGGCAATGTATACAATCGACGTCAACTCGGGTCGGGGTTCTTCTATGGGAGAAAGAGTCGATGTAGAGGAAACAATTGTGAAGCTCAACCTAGAGGCTGTGCATGAGATCGCTCGGCAGCTTAGGATCCGGAAAGTAGGAGGGCTTATCATCTGCGACTTCGTTGATATGCGCTCTAAGAAAAACCAAAGACGGGTGCTTAGTGCTCTAAAAGAAGCAATGAAAGAGGACTCTGCCAAATGTACGATTTTAGGGATGAGTGAATTTGGGCTCGTAGAGATGACACGGCAAAGGAGCCGCACTTCGCTTATTCAAACTCTTTTTACTTCCTGCCCCTACTGCACAGGAAATGGTCTGATCAAAAATCATGAAAGCATCTCGATCGAAATTGAAAGGGCGCTCAAGCGGGTCCTTCTTCTAGAGGAGCAGCTGCATATTCGGCTTGTTACCCACCCCGAACTCGATGCTTATTTAGCTAGGCAAGATAAAGGTGTATTCACCAGGCTGGTGAAAAAGATGAAAGGGGAAATTCGATTTAGCACCTCAGATACTCTCCATCTCAATGCCTTTGAATTTTATTCCCTAAAAAATGAGAAGCACATTGAAATCTAAAGATCGCTTTACGCAGCTTTTAGAAAGACTAGATGAGCTTGCCTTTAATATATCGATAATCCCCCTTCGCAACAACATGAAAAACAGCTTTTCAATAAGCGGACGATGGAGCGGATGGCAGAGCTTCTTAGCGACGGAGGATGGGCAATTTATGTAGCTCCCAGTGGAGGAAGAGATCGCCCTAACAAAGAGGGGGTAGTGGCTCTCGCCCCTTTTGATCCACAAAGCATCGAGATGTTTTATTTAATGGCTCAAAAAGGAAAGCGCCCTACCCATTTCTATACTCTTGCCCTTTCCACCTACCATCTTCTTCCCCCTCCTGAAGCTGAGGAAGCTGAGCTAGGAGAAGAGAGAATCACAAGAGGAGGGGCGATCCATATCGGATTTGGTAAAGAGGTTGATATGGAGAATTGTCCTGGGGTAGAAAAAGGGCAGGACAAGTATGAAAAGCGGAAAATCCGTGCAGAATATCTCTGGAACTTGGTACAAAAGGATTATCAAGCTTTTCCAGAGCGTTAGAAGGTACCTTAAGTCAGATGAAAACATTTCTCCTTTCCCTTTTAATTATACTTTCTCCTTTTTCTTCTCTTTTTTCCCTTGCTCAAGAGGCAGAAGGAAAAGTAATCGAAATCAAAGATCAAAACTTCCTTGAGATCCAAACGCCGAGCATGAAAAATAGAAAAACGGCAAAGATTCAGCTTGAAAACGGTCTCGAAGCCTACCTGATCTCAGATCCAGATGCAGAGAAATCGGGTGCCTCTCTTACCATGGGTGTAGGGCAATGGTCTGACCCAAAAGAGTACCCTGGGATGGCCCATTTTTTAGAACACATGCTCTTCATGGGAACTAAAGCCTATCCAGGAGAGGCAGAATTTGAAAAAACAGTGAGCGATAATGGAGGGATGTACAATGCCTTCACTGCTTTTGATCGGACCGCTTATTTCTTTTCTGTGAATCATGAAGCTTTTCTTATAGCTTTAGATAAATTTTCTCATTTTTTTATCGACCCCCTGCTAAATCCTTCCGCTATTCAAAGAGAGCTCTTAGCAGTTGACCAAGAAAATGATAAAAACATCGAAAACGATTCTCAAAGAGAGTGGATGGTTCTTAAGGAAACAGGGAACCAGAGCCACCCTAATGCAAGATTTTCGACAGGTAATGCTAAAACCTTAGGAAAGATCCCCCAGGAAGCCCTCTATAAATGGTATGAAAAGCACTATAGCGCTGATAAAGCGCACCTCATTCTCTGCTCTCCCCTTTCGATTGAGGAGCTCAAAAAGCTTGCCTTCACCTATTTCTCTCCTATTAAGAAAAAGGAAACAAAAGATAGTCTTAAGTATGATAGGATCACTTCCCCCTCCCAACAGGGACATCTACTTACCATTACTCCGATTAAAGAGATAAGATCGTTGCAGCTGATCTGGGAACTCCCCAAGACAATAGGAGCAGACTTAGATGATAAAAGTCCTGACTTGATTGCTCGGGTGCTTAGCAGCAAACATCCTGCAGGACTCTATCAGAAGCTCAAAGGAGAAGAGTTGATTGAAGATATGGAAGTTTCTACTTTTAAAGTGGGAACTGAAAACCTCCTTTTTATGGTCAGCTTTGATCTTACTAAACAAGGGGTTATGCAAAAAGACAGGATCATTGCCTCTTCTTTTCAGATGCTACAGGTTCTAAAGGAAAAAGGGATTCCCCCTTATGCCTTTCAAGAAATACAACAAATGTCCAAGATCGGGTATGAGTACCAATCGCGCGGAGATACTTTTTCCACCCTTTCCGACTACGCTTTTTCCATAGCAGATGAGCCTCTAGCTACCTATCCTTTAAAAGGAGTATATCCGATAAGTGCTACTCCAGAAAAAACCAAAAAGGTCTTGGATCTTTTGACTCCAGAAACAGCGATCTATCTTCTAAGCGCTTCTCCAGAGCTTACCAAAGCAAGTGCAAATCACAAAGAAAAATGGACAGGAGCAGAATATGCCATTACAAAACTTTCAGAAGGGCAGCTCTCTTCTTGGCAGAGGCTCCCCTCCGATCCCCATTTTGCCCTTCCTTTAGAAAATCCTTTTGTCCCCTCTCAGCTCAAGCTATCTTATAAAGGAGAAGAAAAAGAAGAAACTCCCATTCCAGAGCTTCTCTCTGATGATCCTTATGGGAAGATCTACTATTGGAAAGATGAGCGCTATTTAGTTCCTGAGATCTCCTGGACTCTTAGCTTTAAATCCCCTCTGATCGACGGGACAGCAGAACAAAGGGTCCTACTTGATCTTTTTAAAGAAGCCTTAAATGAAAGTCTCGCTTCTTTAGTGTTTTATGCCCAGGGAGCTCTCTTAAGTCCCAACCTCTTTCAAAATGATCTTGCCCTGACTATTCAAATTGATGGACTGAGTGAAAAAGCTCCCCTTCTTCTCAAAGGCATCTTGCAAGGAGCTAAAACTACCCACCCTTCACAAGAAGAGGTGCATCAGATTTGGGAAGCTACAAAAAATTCCCTGATGTTTTCTCCCTACCTCAAAAATGAGCAGATCAAAAAACAGATTTTGGTCCTCCCTGAACATGAGGGCCCTTTTAAGATTCATGAAAGAATCGAAAGCCAAGGAAATGTTGGACTTCTTGTTCTTGAAGATGTCCCTTTTTCCTTCAAAAGGTTCCCCTCTACAGCTATCTTAGGACAAGCTCTAGCCGATGAGTTTTTCAATACTCTCCGCACGAAACAGCAAACAGGATATATTGCCAAAAGCAGTTCTTTTGATAGTGAAGGGGAATTTCTCAAGCTCTTCTTTGTGCAATCAACCACCCATTACCCTGAAGAGCTCTATGTCCGCTTCGAACTCTTTCTAGAAAACTATGTGAAAGACTTTGAAGAGCAACTTTCCGAAGGGCGATTCGAAAATATAAGAAAAAACCTCTTAACTACCCTCCTTATTCCTCCACCCAATCTAAGCGCTATGGCTTCTCAACTCTATGAGCTTGCATTTACCCACGAGGGAGATTTTACCCGCATTCAGAAAAAAGTAGCCGCTACAAAGAAGCTGACCTATGAAGAGTTCAAAGAGGACAGTATCCGCTCTCTTTCAAGACAAAACAGAAGGCGGCTTGCTATCCTTCTCCAAGGAGCTCCCGCAGGAGATAAAAGCTTCCTCTACAAAAATATCTCGGCAAAAACGATGAAAGAGATTGGGACTTATACTTCATGGAAGTAGCTTCGGCTTAGCTTTCTCAAAAAAAGGCCCAAGTATTTTACTTGGGCCTATTTTGCAATCAAAAATACAATACTAACGTTTTATTATAATCTTGAAGAGTCAGAGGCTAGAGATGTTTCAGGAACTCCGTCAGGTCCTTTTCCGTCTTTTTCAGTTGGTTTCTTTGGTTGTTCAGCTACCACTTCAGATCTCTGAGTATTTTCAGATGTTATGGTTTCTTGAACTTCTTGTTGAGGGTTTTGTTTTGCTTGTTTTATTCTTTCTTTAGTCTTCACAACACCTTCAGCTATCTCTGACGTCGCTAAAGTCTCTTCTGCTTTGCGAACTTCCTTATCTTTCTTAGCTGCTTCTGCTTTCGCTGCTTTTTCTGTAGCCTTCAAAGCATCGTGAGTTTCTTTTGCCTTGCGAGCTTCCTCAGCTTTCTTAGCTGCTTCTGCTTTCGCTGCTTCTTCTTTAACTTTTAAAGCATCTTGTTGAGCTTTTTTAGCTGCTTCTGCTTTTTCTGCAGTTTCTTTTGCTTTACGAGCTTCTTCAGCTTTTTTAGCTGCTTCTACTCTTTTAAGCTCATTTATTTTTGGAAGAGCTTGGTTAATAGCTACATGCCTTTGTTTATGTTCAGCAAGACAGTGTCCTGTTATTAAATTGTAAATGCGATATCTACCATCTTTGTCCAACATAACGAATCCTTCGCTGAGGTTTAACCAAACACGTTTGACAGATTTTTTATTCAAATGTTGATCTACAAATAATGAATACCCACGTTCACGCAAGAATTTTATAGCTTTCTTTGGATCTTTAATTTCTTTGTCCCATTTTATTGGTTTTAATGTTACATGATCACTCTTCGTAGGAGCTATTACAGAAGCTTTTGGCAATGTAACAGGAACAGTATGCTTAGCAATTGCTGCAAGTCTTGCTTGTGCTTCTTTATGCCCTTTGATTCTTTGCTCAGGACTTTGCGTCTCTTGCTGAGCAATTTCATTTGTTTTGTTTTTCTCTGTGACATTTTCTGCAGAATTGAAAGTAGCGTCTACAAGCTGTACTGCAGAACTAGGGTTGATTTCAGATACTGATGACATATTTCCTACTCCTCGTTTTGTGAGTTAATTAACTTCAGTTAGGATACTATGTTTAAGCATTAAGAACAATTAAAAAAAATGCTTTTATAAATTAAATTTTAAATAAATTTATAGAACGTATTTTGTTCGTTTTGTACGACCATTATATCAAAAAATTAAAGAGCCTATCAAAAAAGGCCTCAAGCAAAACATTTGAGTCTACAGAATGTTTTCACAGTGCGCCACGAAGAGCTAAGAAATTAACTGCTGAAAGTGCAATCTTACCCATCTATAGCTTGGATAGCCCTTTGATAGAGCTTTCGTGATGAGGAATATCGGGATAGAGAATTTTATTTATCTTCAGTGCCTCTTTACAGTAGGAAAGCCCCTTCTGCACCTCCCCCAGGGCTTGATAAGCAACTCCTACATTGTTTAAACTCATTGCTACCTCGGGATGAGGAGTGTCAGGGTAAAGAGCTTTTCTCATCTTCAATGCTTCTTCATAGTAGAAAAGTGCCTTCCGCAACTCTCCTAGGGCCTGATAGGTATTACCTACATTGTTTAAACTCGATGCTACCTCAGGATGAGGAACATCGGGATGGAGAGTTCGGTTCATCTTCAGTGTTTCTTTATAGTAGAAAAGCGCCTTCCCCACCTTCCCTAAGGCCAAATAAGCATTTCCTACACTGTTTAAATTCCATGCTACCTCGGGATGGGGAACATTGGGATAGAGAGCTCGGCTTATCTTCAGCGCTTTTTCACAGTAAGAAAGCCCCTTCTTTACTTCCCCTAAGGCCAAATAAGCATTTCCTACACTGTTTAAATTCCATGCTACCTCGGGATGGGGAACGTCGGGATAGAGAGTGCAGTTCATCTTCAGTGCTTCTTCATAGTAGAAAAGTGCTTTCTTCACCTCTCCTAAGGCCAAATAAGCATTTCCTACACCGTTTAAACTCGCTGCTACAGCGGGATGGGGAGCATCAGGATAGAGACTTTTCCTCATCTTCAGTGCTTCTTCATAGTAGAAAAGTGCTTTCCGCAACTCTCCCAGGGCCTGATAAGCAATTCCTAAAGTATTTAAACTTCTTGCTATATTGGGATGATCCCTACCGCCATAGAGAGTTTTTCCCATCTTCAGCGCTTCTCCGTGGTAGAAAAGCGCCTTTCGCGCTTCCCCTAGATCTTGATAAACACTTCCTACATTGTTTAAACTCGTTACTACATCGGGATGACAAATGCCAGGATAGAGAGTTTGGTACATCTCCAGCGCTTTCTCATAGTATAAAAGCGCTTTCCGAGCCTCTCCTAGATCTTGATAAGCGCTTCCTACATTGTTTAAACTTATTGCTATATTGGGATGGTCTTTCTCTTGGCAAAAAGCCTGGTACATCTTTAGCGCCTCTTCGCAGTAGGAAAGCCCCTTCCGTACCTCTCCTAGGGCTTGATAAGCAGTTCCCACATTGTTTAAACTTGCTGCTACTTCGGGATGAGGGTCGGGATAAAGAAACTTCCTCATCTCCAGTGCTTTTTCAAAGTAAAAAAGCTCCTTGCCTGCCTCCCCAAGACCCTGATAAGCAAAGCCCATACCATTGAGACAACGAGCTACCTGTGAAGAAGATTCGCCAGAGTCTTTCTTCAGCATAGGCAAAACTGCTTGATAGTTTCTCAGTGCTTGGTGATATTCTGCTAGAGTTTCATGTAGGCTGGCCAAGTCGAAATAAAACTCCTCCACCTCTTCGATTTCAAGCAAACGATAGTTCTCTCTTTCTATAAGAGAAGCAATCGCTTCACCTTGAAGGGAGAGATTTTGCAGTACAGGCGCTGGCGTAGCTAGGCTTAATGTATAGGAGCCTTGGCAAAAGATTTGCACTAGCTCTTTGCCAGTGGTTGGAGAAGAAAGGCTACTGGAAAGGGTTTTTTGTAAGAAGCCATGAAAAGAAAAAGTGTCATCGTATTTATGGAAATAAATAAAAGCAAAGTGTCTCAGTTGTTCTAGAATTTCATGTTTGATGAGGTAACGCTCCCAACTATTTTTATCTTGGGTGTGAAGAGCAAGGTGTCGATCTAACCATTCGATGGGAATTGCTTGGTTATTGAGATGGATACATAGTTGAAGCCAATGAACTGCTTCTGGATTTTGTTTTTGCAAGCTAATGAGGGAGGATTGGACTACATGGGTAAGGACTTTTTGGTAATCGGCTGGGGTGTCGAAGCGAGGTAAGGTTTTACGGTATGTATCTATTGAAACACCTGGAGAATGGGCTATGTAATAGGCAGCATAGCTAAGGAGAAGGGGAATATGGCCAAGTGCAGCGGCTAGTGTGCGTAGTGGTAGTTCTTCTTTACTATCTAGAACTTCTCGGAGAAAATCTACTGCTTCTTTTTGGGAAAAAGGTTTTACTGGCCATGTTTCTTCGGAGCGCCAGCCTGTTTTTCTTGTGGTAGTGATTAAAATGGCGCCTCCTTTTTGGGGGAGGTGAAGGGTTATGTCATCGTCTACGTTATCAAAAATAAGTAGCCAGGGTTGTAGTTGTTTTTCAAGGAGCTGGTTGACAAAGAGTCTGAGCTCTTCTAAAGAAGGGTCTTTTCCTTGAAAGAATCCTAAGGTTTTGGCTAATTCTCGATAGGTTTTGGTTAGGGTTGTTTTGTTTCTAAAGTCGAGCTGCCAAATAAAAGAGAATTGGCTCAGATGAGCACAAGCAAAGGTAAGGGCAAGTTGGCTTTTTCCATAGCCTGAGGGGCTGTAAAGAACTTTTACTTTAGTAGCTTCTCGATAGTTTGTTTCTTGCACGAAAAACTCGGCTAGGGCCTGAAGTTCCTGTTTTCTTCCTATAAAATCGGAGCGAGGTCTGGGGATACGGAGGAAGCCTTCTGCTTCTTTTGCGGTAAATAATCCATAGTCATAAAAAAGAGGGCTTTTTCCTACTCTTCCTTTTTCGTAGTCTTTTAAAAAGTTTCGAGTGGCTTGTGCTCCACTTGCTATAAGTGCTTCTTTTTTGCTAACGTCAAGGTCAAAATCTGTGGCCCCTACTCCTAAAGGATCAATTTTCACAATGCGTGGATCTTTATGTAATTCTCTTATTGTGTCCTCTGCTCTACGAAAAGTGGCTGCTGTAACTTTTCCTACTTCAAAGATGGTTGAGGGAGCAGGAGAAGGTGGCTCGGTGGGAGAGGCTTCTTTGCGAGATGGCATGAAGATAAAACCCCATGTTCTAGGATTATGCCAAGGCTCATGTTCTTCTTCTTTTGGAACGGGACCTTTCTTAAATTTTTTTCGATCAAAAAGATTAGGAAAGTTGCAAAGGAGACCTCCATCTATGTAACGACCTGAATTCTCTTTTAGTTTGCGTTGTCCATCCTCTGCTTTGTAGTAGAGAGTATGAGTTTGTAAAAATCCAGGGATAGACATAGAGATTCTCACTGCATCTGAAATGATCAGGTTATTCCACTGGTCATCTTCTGAATTAAAATCGACAATTTGAGATGGCTCAACAGAGGGGTCAGGAGAAACGGTTTGTTTCAGGGTGGGCATCTGTCCTAATTTTGTTCCAACCACATGGAGGTGTTTAAAATGTCTTTTTTCGGGGGGAAAGTGTTGTCTTTGGTTGATCAGGTGTTTAAGGTCCCCAAATGTTAGATAAGGGATAGGCTTTCCAGTGATCTGCTTTATTTTACTTTGAATTAGATCTTCTTCAATCCATTCTCTTAACTTTTCTCCTTCGTGCTGGTAGCCTTTCCATAGCACTTTAACCCACGGGCGGACCCAATAAAAGTCCACATGTTCAAGATAGGCGGTTAAGGTTTTCTCCACAAAAATCTTATAGATTTCTTGAGAGTTATAGCCAAGGGCAATCAGAAGAGCTGTCAGTGCGCCGGCTGAAGTTCCTGCTACTCTTTCTAGGCGTCCTAAAGCTTGTCTGTTTTCTAGTTCTCTTAAGGCGCCTACATAACCAAGTCCTTTTGCTCCTCCTCCTTGAAAAACGAGGGTTTCGGGAGAAAGGTCAAAGTGAGAGTGCTCTTTTTTAGATTGATCACGTCTTAATGTGAGGAGGCGGCCATATATTTGTTCGCTTCTATAGCTATCTTCTGGCAAGAGTTTTTCAGGACTTCTACTTCGTTTATCCAAGGCGGTAAGGTCAACACCATAGGTAGCCAAACAATCTACAGATTCTAATTGCTGCCCGGCGCAAGCAAAGTGAATGGGTTGCCACTCTTCTTTGTTTTTTGCTACTAGGTTAGCGCCGTATTTTGCTAACACTGTAATGCAAAATGGTTCTCCCAAATAGGCTGCTAAAGCAAGAGGGGTGCGGCCTTTAGTATCTTTTTTTTCTCGTAAGCCTTTCATCTGGTGATAATATTTAGCAAACAGCCGATCGATCAGAGGGTGCTCTCCTCTTCTTACTGCATGGTGGAGGATATTGGCCCCTTTTTCATTTGTCAGCCGGTCAAGGTAGGGGGTGGCTTTCTCTAAAGTACTTCGATCGTCGTCTAGGCAAGCAGAAAAAACTCTATCAAAGCAGTCGCATTGGGCTTTTTTTACGGTATTTAAATCTTTAGGGTTAAAGCTAGGGAGTTTTAGAATAAAGCAGAGGTAAAGTAGTTCCTCTGGCGAGAGGGAAAAGAACTCTGAAGTTCCTTGTTCCTGAGACGTACTTTGCATCTTTCCAGCTGAGGCAGTCTTAGGAGCAGCAAGATGATTAATAATCTTACTTATCCTATGCATACCTTTGATTGAAGAAGAGGAAGAAGAAGATCTACTTTCCTTTTCTGCTTTGGTGCCAATAGGAACAAGATGTCCAACAATTCTTTGGATTCGATTATCGTTTTTTGGAGAGGAAGGAAAGTTTGTCTTACTTAAAGGGGATTGTTCAGAGGAAGAAAATCGAGAAACAGGTAAAGAGCTTGTAGGGCTGACAGTGCTCATTATGATCTCCAAGCTAATAAATTAAAATAAAGGGTACCTAACAAAAGGTTTTCATTAAATGTTTTTTTTGGTTGATGGTTTGGAAGCAACTTTTTATAAGATTAACACAATTTAAGCAGTTACTTTCTTGCTTATGCGAGTTCAATGTGCTTTCTATTTAGGACAATAAAAGAGATAAAAAAGCCTTAACTTCTTTAAAGTCGTATTACTAACTAGCACATCCGCCATAGTCTCCTAGTTGCTTGATGAGCTTAGCAATACAACCTGTCCACCCCGTTTGATGGGAAGCCCCCAGCCCCTCTCCTGTCTCCCCATGAAAATATTCAGAAAAGAAAAGATAGTCTTTAAAATAAGGATCTCTAGAGAATCTTTGAGAACTTCCAAAAAGGGGCACCGCTCCTTCTTTCCCTTTTTCAAAAATGCTAAGAAGGCGTCTAGAAACCTCTGCAGCTACTTCCCAAAGGGTGAGAAAGATTCCTGATCCTGTAGGACATTCTACTTTAAATGTATCTCCATAGTAGTGGTGAAATTTTTGAAGTGATTCGATGATGAGCATATTGATCGGAAACCAGACAGGACCACGCCAGTTAGAGTTGCCTCCAAACATAAAGGTTTTAGATTCTGCTGGCTCATAATCAATAGTATAACTTTTCCCATCGATATCGAGTTGGAAAGGGTGCTCTTTATGACATTGGGATAGGGAGCGAATGCCATAGGGACTTAAAAATTCTTTTTCATCTAACATGATTTTAAGGAGCTTTTCCAGTTTCTCCTTAGAAAGGAGGGCTAAAATCTTTCTCCCTTTGATCCCAGGAGTTCGCATGCAAGATACTCTTTCGCAAAGATCGGTCCGATGACTCAGAAACCAAAGCATCTTCTTTTTAAAGTTTGGCAAGGCATCTAATGTTTTAGGGTCGATTGTCGAGACAGCTAAAAGGGGCATCAGCCCTACCAAGGAGCGCACTTTAAGCCTCTTTTCTTCTCCATTTGCGAGCTTGAGAATATCATAATAAAATCCCTCTTCTTCATCCCATAAAGGGAGCGCATACTTATCTGAAGAAAATTTGCCTGGAGAAAAATTGATTGCGTCGGCGATCAAAAGGAAATGGTTGTAAAACTTATTGGCAATATCTTCATAGGAGGGGCTTTTTTTAGCGAGCTCACAAGCTATTGTGAGCATATTCAAGCAGTACATCCCCATCCAACTGGTTGCGTCAGATTGGTAGAGAAGCGCTCCAGGGGGCAGCTCTTCGCTTCGATTGATGAGGCTAATATTATCGAGCCCTAAAAATCCTCCTTGAAAGATGTTTTTGCCTTGAGCATCTTTGCGGTTCACCCACCAGGTGAAATTAAGAAGAAGTTTCTGAAAGACCCTTTCTAAAAATAGATCATCTCCTTTTCCTTCCAACTTCTTTGCAATTTTATAAACACGCCAGGTAGCCCAAGCATGCACAGGGGGATTGACATCTGAAAAGTTATTTTCATAGGCAGGAATTTGTCCACTTGGGTGCATATACCACTCCCTTGTCATAACAACGAGCTGTCTTTTGGCAAATTCAGGGTCGAGTAAAGCAAGGGGAAGGGTATGAAAAGCACTGTCCCAAGAAAAAAAAGCAGGGAACTCCCATTTGTCAGGCACAGAGAGGATATCCTCGTTGTAAACGTGAAGCCAGGTGGCATTGGGTGCCGTACACCGATCATGTGGAAGAAGGGGAGGATGAAAGCTCGGAGTTCCATCGAGCCACTGAGGGACAACATAATGATAATAGATCTTATTCCAGAGCATGCCAGCAAAAGCTTGACGAGCAATGTTTTGATGTTCTAAAGAAAGGGAATCAGAAAGAAGGGAAGCATAGAATGCATCTGCCTCCTTTTTTCTTTTCTCAAATAGCTCAGTAGCTTTAAAAAAGGGGTTTTTGAAATCTCCCTTTTGTGTCAGACGGAGCACAACCTCTTTTTTGCCAAGGGGAGGGATTTCAAGAGAGTAATGAAAAGCTCCTTTAGTTCCCTTTTGATCGGGAGAGATACCCCCTTTCTTCTGCCCGACTAGATACTCAGCAATCCCCTCTTTCCCATAGCTATCTTCTGATCTACTCTCATTTTCTACAAAAAGGAGTTCGCTTCCTTTCTCTGCATAGAGAAAATAATTCCCAAGATGGGGCTCTTTAGCTACCATAAGATCAAAATTTTTTCCCCCTTTGCCTCTTTTTAGAGAGGGGTTTCTTTCTTTATTTTCCTGCCACCAGATATTGCGCGCCCAAAAAGTAGGAAGAAGATGAAGCAGAGCACTTTTTTCCCCTCGGTTACAGATGGTGATCCGAATCAAGATGTCCTCAGGGGCACCTTTCGCGTATTCGATAAAAATATCGAAGTATTCATCTTTATCAAATACTTGGGTATCGAGAAGCTCATACTCTCTTTCCCCTTTGCCCCTCGCTCTATTTTCTCTGCGAAGAAGGTCGTAGGGAAAGGGACTTTGCGGATACTTGATTAAGTATTTCATGTAGGAGTGGGTCGGGGTATTATCAAGGTAGTAATAGTATTCTTTAACATCCTCTCCATGATTTCCCTCATGATTATTTAATCCAAAAAGACGCTCTTTCAAACAGGGATCGACCCCATTCCAAAAGGAAAGAGCAAAACAAAGCCTTTGATGTGTATCTGATATCCCCGCAATGCCATCTTCTCCCCATCTATAGCAACGGCTCTTTGCTACATCGAAAGGGAAAGCCTCCCAAAAGCTTTTAGCTTCTCCATATGCCTCGCGAAGAGTTCCCCAGGATCTTTCCGCAAGGTAAGGTCCCCATCTTTTCCAATAGGATGTCTGCTTAGAGTCTTCTTTTAACCTTTTTCGTTCTGCATCCATACACTGCCGCCTTTATAGTGGATTAAATTTTGGATGATAAAATTGGCTGCAAGATTTTTGCATGGAATACAGCATGGAAAGCGAGGCGACTTTATAAAGTCAGTGAGTTCGAATGCGAGATTCCATGCAAAAAGATGCGGGTGAATTTTATCACGCAAAGTTTAATGCACTATAAATACTCCAAAAGCTTTGTGTATAGAAGGGAGGGATAAATTGATGCAAATGATAATTTTTAGCTCACCTTACGCAAAAAGGGGAGATAGAGGAATAAAAGATTTTGAAAAGTCAATCGCTTTAAAAATCGTGAGGCTATTCAAATGAATAGGGCGAGAGTTTTTAAAGTGATTGAGGTTCAAAAGATCTACTTCTCTCTGCTCGTCTTTTTTGCGTAAGCTGGACTTTGTACATCTAAAAACCTTGAATTCGATAAGTTTTTGATTATATTCGGCTTGTAATTTTTCAGACAGGCTTGGATAAAGC
>JACPWA010000111.1 GCA_016191565.1 Simkania negevensis
AAATCTGATTCGTCACAACTCTGAGCAGGTGACAAAGGAGCTGCTGAAAATTGTTGATCATCTTTGACCTTGATGACACCCTGATTGATACAAGTGGTTCGATTACACCTCATTTGCTTAAAAATGCTTTAACTGAAATGGTGTGTGGAGGGCTCCCTCTTACTGATTTTCAAAGAGCTCTTGCTACTTTGCAGAGGTTAGATGCGGCAAGACTTTCTTTAGATAAAGCTGTTTTAGAGGAATTTTTAGAACTTGAAGGGGCGCCGCGCAAGTATTTTGATATGGGATGGAAGGTGATCTCTGCAGGTCCTTCCTTGGATTACCCAATTGAAAGGATTGACGATGCCCTTGAGATTTTACACTTTCTTTCCTCCTCTCACCGACTTGCTTTAGTAACGCGGGGATCTAAGGAAATCCAACAAGAAAAGATGAAAAAAGCAGGGATATCTCAAGAAATTTTTTACGCTCTTCATTTTTGTAAGGAAAACAAAAAAAAAAGTTATGAGATTTTGGGGAAAGAGAGCGGAATTCTTTCAGAAAATGTTTTGGTCTGTGGAGACCGAATTTCATTAGATCTCTCTCCAGCTAAGGATCTTGGGTATACTACAGTCCATTTGCGATGGGGAAGAGGCTTAGGTAATACTGGATCAAAAAAGGACGTCGATTATACAATTTTACATCTAAGAGAGTTAAAAGAGATCATCGACAAGGTAGACAAAAAAAATTAAAATAATTGGGGCCTATGACAACAAGTAATCAAATTTCTCCTGGGATGACCCTCTCACTAAATGGAAAGATTTTTAGGGTGGAGTCTTGTGTAAAGGTGAGTGTTCCTAAGGGAACACCTTTTATTAAAACGAAATTAAAAAATCTGATCTCAGAAGAGATGGTCGAGAAAAATTTTAAGCTTGATCAAACAGTAAAAGAGGTCAGTCTAAGTGAGAGAAACTTAGAATTTCTCTACCCGGAAGGAAAAGAATATCAGTTTTTAGATGTTGATAAGCTGGAAATCATTCCTGTGCCTTCAGATATTGTAGGAGATAAGGTTAACTACCTAAAAGAGGGCATCAACCTTAAAGCATTATTTTATGGAGAGACAATCTTTTCAGTTGAGCTTCCACAATTTTTAGAACTGATGGTAGCCAAGGTGGAGGAAATTGAATCAAAAATTTCAGTTTCTCAAGCAAGTCGAATTGCTATCTTAGAAACAGGAGCCCGGGTAGAGGTTCCTCTATTTATCGAAGTAGGAGATGTGATTAAAGTAGATACTCATATTGGTGAATACGTACAGAGGATTTAATAGACCTCTTTCATAATTAAGGTTCTGTCGATTTTCTGGTTCTTTTGAGCCAATTTTCGATTCTTTTTTGAGGGGCAATATACGAATGGATATTGCCCCTCAAAAAAGAATCGAAAATTGGCCAAGATAATCCAAAAAATTGACGAACCCTTAATTATGAAAGAGGTCTAATCAAAGCGGATGACAAAGCAAATGAAAGGTATAGATTTAAAAAAGATTGATGAGCTGATGAAGCTGATGAATGAAAGGGGGATCGCTAAGATCTCCGTAAAAGAAAAAAATGGTGCTGAAATCCAAATTGAAAAGTGTCATGCAAAAGAAAGAGATTTCCCTTCCTTCCTCTCTCCTCCTTCTTTTCTTTCTCCTCCCCTCATAGAACCCCCATCAGAAAGAGGGCAGAAAGACAAATCTTCTGCCCTTAAAGAGATAGAAAAAGCGCCACCTGTAAGTAGTGATGGTTATGAAGTTACCTCTCCAATGGTGGGGACTTTTTATGCTTCTGCTGGACCAGGTCAGAGCAATTTTGTCAAGGTAGGAGACTTAGTAACTAAAGATAGCGTAGTCTGCATTATTGAAGCGATGAAAGTAATGAATGAGGTAAAAGCAGGAAAAGCTGGGGTGGTTGCTGAAACATTTATGGAGAATGCCCACCCTGTAGAGTTTGGTACAAAATTATTTCGAATTACATAAAAAATGGTAGAAAGGAAAATACACAAGGTTTTGATTGCTAACCGGGGAGAAATTGCTGTGCGGATCATCCGCGCTTGCCATGATCTTGGCCTTAAAACGGTTGCAGTCTACTCGAAAGCAGATGCAGAAGCGCTCCATGTATTGCATGCTGATGAGGCGATCTGTATCGGCGAGGCCCCTGCTCTGCAATCCTACCTAAAAATTCCTAATATTATCTCTGCTTGCGAAATTACAGGAGCAGATGCGATCCATCCGGGCTATGGGTTTTTAAGTGAAAACCCAAATTTTGCCGCGATCTGCGAGAGCTGTGGTATCACGTTTATTGGTCCTTCTTCTAAGACTATTGCCCTTTTAGGAAACAAAGCAGAAGCAAAGGCACTTGCTAAAAAGATTAAATGTCCTGTGATTCCTGGGTCAGAAGGAACTGTCCCGAATGTTGAAGTAGCTCTGGAAGAGGCAAAGAAAATCGGTTTTCCTGTCTTTATTAAAGCTGTTGCTGGAGGAGGAGGAAAGGGGATTCGGGTGGTATATCAAGCCGAGGAGTTTACTAAGAATTTTGATGCAGCTCGCGCTGAAGCTCAAGCCTCTTTTGGCAATCCAGATATCTACTTAGAGAAAATGGTAGTAAACCCTCGCCATATTGAAATACAGATTTTAGGGGACCAATATGGAAATTATGTCCACCTTGGAGAAAGAGACTGCACCATTCAGCGCCGTAGACAGAAGCTGATCGAAGAGACCCCCAGCCCCTTTTTAGATGACTCCCTGCGAAAAAAGATAGGAGAGGCAGCTGTCGACTTAGTGAGAGCGGCACATTACCACACAGTAGGCACAGTTGAATTTCTTCTAGACGAGCATAAACGTTTCTATTTTATGGAGGTCAATACCAGGATCCAAGTAGAGCATACAATTACTGAAGATCTCACAGGGATCGATCTTCTCAAAGAGCAGATTAAAATGGCGATGGGAGAAAAACTCTCCTTAAAACAAAAAAATATCCAATTTGAAGGGCATGTATTTCAATTTAGAATCAATGCAGAAAATCCAGCCAAGAAATTTATGCCTTCACCAGGGCGTTTAGAATACTATATTCCTCCAGGTGGGCCAAATATCAGAGTTGATAGTGCTTGTTACTCTGGTTATCAGATTCCTCCTTACTATGACTCTCTTATTGCTAAGCTAATTGTCAAAGGGAAAAACCGGGAAGAGGCGATTAAAATTAGTTTAAGAGCGCTTCGAGAATTTCATATCGGCGGTGTGGATTCTACTATCCCTTTCCATCAGTACCTTCTTAATCATCCAAGATTTAAAGATGGAAATTATAGGCTCGACTTTATTGATCGGCTGGTTGAAGAAGGATGCCTTTTCCAGCCTGCAGATCTTAAGGAGAAATAACGTGAAAGGGATCATCCTTGCAGGAGGGAAGGGGAGCCGTCTCTATCCTATGACGAGTGTGGTGAGTAAGCAGCTTCTTCCCATTTATGATAAGCCGATGATCTATTATCCTTTAGCTGTCCTCATGCAAGCAAAGATCAGAGAGATTCTTCTTATCTCCACCACACAAGATATACCCCGTTTTCAAGCTCTTTTAGGTGATGGGAGCCAGTTAGGCCTTTCCCTTTCCTATAGAGTTCAAGAAGAGCCACGGGGAATTGCAGAGGCTTTTATTATTGGAGAGTCTTTTATTGGTAAAGAGAGTGTAGCTCTGATCCTAGGGGATAATATTTTTTACGGCCATCATCTTTCTGAGCTTCTTTTAAAATGTGGCGACCTTGAATCAGGGGCGATTATTTTCGGTTATCAAGTAAAAAACCCCAGCCGCTATGGGGTGATAGCTTTTGATGAAAATAGAGAGGTGCTTGATCTCATCGAAAAACCAAAAATTCCCCCCTCTTCTTACGCAGTGACAGGACTCTACTTTTACGACCATACAGTGACTAAAATCGCTAAGTCTCTAAAACCCTCTTCAAGGAATGAGCTTGAGATTACCGATGTAAATCGAGCCTATCTCCAAAGGGGGGTGCTCCGGCTTCATCTCTTTGACCGGGGTTTTGCCTGGCTTGACACAGGAACTCCTGAGGATCTTCACCATGCCTCAAATTATGTTCAAACCATTCAAGAAAGGCAAGGGATCCAGATTGCTTGTATTGAAGAGATCGCCTACCACATGGGTTTCATTAGCAAACAAAGACTTCTTGCTCTTGCTGAAGCGCAACAAGAGAATGCTTATGGACGTTACCTCCAAAGCCATTTTGGAGCTCTCTGATTTATATTCTCTATACTATTCTGTCCGACTTTGCTTGTTTTTGATCCAACTGTTCAAAGTACCATCTTTTCTTTTGACTCCAGCGCTTGTTTTTTTTGTGATTCAGAGGAAACTAATGGTTGCTGCAGCCTTATTGCGTAAATAGAGTTCTTTCGAAACTAAATTTTAATTACGCACACAGATATCATGGCTACTCCTAATGAAGATGAAAGAGGAGCCATGGGATTTGATAGAATAAAAAATTTGAAATCGGAAGAATTTCGCCGATTGACCGGAGTAAAACCGGAAACCTTTAACAAGATGGTAGAAATTATGGATGAAGCCCTTCGAGAGAAGAAATCTAGAGGAGGTCGCCCTAATAAGCTGAGTTTACAAAAGATTCATGCCAAAGTTGCTTTGCCGAAGAAACGAAGTAAGAAACATCCTCTATCTAAAGAAGACAAACAGAATAATACGACTTTAGCTAAGGAACGTGTGCTCGTTGAAAATGTGATAGGTATACTGAAGCGGTTTAAAATCATCTCAGATCGTTATAGGAA
>JACPWA010000112.1 GCA_016191565.1 Simkania negevensis
CAGGGTAGCGAATGATCGGGATACCGATTAAAGCTCCAGACATCCCAAAGTTGGTCATCGTAATCGTCCCTTCTTTTACCTGATCGGGAGAGAGAGTCCCCTCTCTCGCCTTGGTAGAAAGGAGGGCCACCTCCTTAGCAATTTCCTCAATCGAGCGGGACTGGCAATTTTGAATCACAGGAACAAGAATCCCCTGATCAACGCTCACGGCAATGCCTAAATTGACAAATCTTTTGAGAAGTATTGTATCATCTTCAAGAGAGGAATTGAGGAGAGGATACTGCTGCAATCCTTTGGCAATTGCTTTGGCAATGAAACTAGTGACAGTGAGTTTAAACCCTTTCTCTTTTAAAAATGCTTCTTTCTCTTTTTCCAATTTTTTCATCACATAAGTCATGTCGACCTCTTGGATAAGGCTGGCATGAGGTGCTTCATAAAAAGAACGGACCATATTCTCTGCGATTTTTTTCCGAATCCCCGTCATTTTCATCCGCTCAATCGAGCTATCTATCTCTTTAGAAGCAGAAGGAGTTTTTTCTCTATTCAGATAATTTTCCAGATCTCGCTTCGAAAGACGTCCCCCTGTTCCTGTAGCAGGGATTTTCTCTAATTCTTCTATCGAAATACCCTTTTCCTCTGCAATCTTAAGCACTACAGGAGAAAACACTCCTCTCATTGATGAGGTAGAACCCTTCTCAACAACTGTAGAGGATGGTCTTTCTTCTTCTCGGAGCACATTTTCCCCTGTCGCAATACAGGCTAAAGGAGCTCCTACTTCCAATTCCTCATCAGGAAAAGCAACAATTTTTTTGATTACTCCAGAAACAGGGGAAGGAATTTCACTATTTACTTTATCTGTAGATACTTCGAGAAGCGGCTCGTCCAATTTGATTTCATCCCCCTCTTTCTTAAACCACTGCACAATGGTTGCACTTACAATGCTTTCTCCTAATTTAGGTAATTTGATCTCAATTTCCTCGTTCATTAGACTCCTTTCGAAACTCCATTTATTTGCCAAAACAACGATTTGTGCCATCTCTAAAAACCGATTTTTTCAGCCATGTGTGCCCACATTGTCTTCAAAATCGTTTTTATAGTGCATTAAACTTTGCATGATAAAATTCATCCGCGTCTTTTCGCATGGAATCTCGCATTCGAATTCACCGACTTTACAAAGTCGCCTCACTTTCCATGCTGCATTCCATGCAAAAATCTTGCAGCCAATTTTACCATCCAAAATTTAATTCACTATAAGACCTGTCTAAAACTCGCCATTTTTCCAAACAAAGCGAGTTTCGAAAGAAGTCTATTCTAAAACCTCATTTCAACTCAGCCAGGTTGCGGCATGATATTTTTTTAGATCGATCTGCTTTTCTTTTGTTGCTACAAAAACGGCGGCTGCAGCATCGCCTAAGACATTCACAACAGTAGAGACCATCTCGCGCAGCCGATCGACTCCAGCAATCAAAGCAATCCCCTCTAAAGGAAGCCCCATTGCATTGAGAACAACAGAAAGCATAATGATCCCAGTGCCTGGAATTCCAGCAGCTCCCACTGCCGAGATCAAAGAAACAAAGATCAAAATCCCGACCTGCACCCAAGAAAGCTCTATTCCATAAACCTGAGCGATAAAAATCGCCGAAATGGATTGCCCAATTGCTGTCCCATTCATATTAATAGTCGAACCTAAAGATAAAACAAATCCAGAAATGTCAGCAGAAAGTCCTAAATGATAACGGGCACATTCTAAAGATACAGGTAAAGTGGCAGAACTACTTCCAGTTGTGAATGCAACAACCAGTGCCTCCTTCATCCCTTTAAAAAAGGGAATAACGCCTACCTTGGCTAAATATTTTAGCGAAAAGCAAAATACCAAAACAATCTGAAGAAGGGAGGCAATATAGTTACAGGCCAAAAATTTGAGGAGTGTGACTAAAATTTCAGGCCCTATAGAGGTTACCGTAGTAGCCATAAGGGCACATACTCCATAAGGAGCAAAACGCATGATAAAATGGGTCAGAGAATACATCACTTCACTAAGAGATTCTACCAGCTCCAAGACTGGTTTTCCCTTTTCCTTGGATAAGATGAGTGCAATGGAAAAGAAAATGGAAAAGACAATGACCTGAAGGACATTTCCTTCTGTAAAAGCACTAAAGGGATTAGAAGGGACGATTCCAAAAAGAAAATCAAGGAGTCCTACTCCTTGATGCGAAGTAAGATGCTTAGCAGGAAGGGAAAGATTTAATCCTACACCTGGCTGAAGAAAAAACACTAAACAAAGGCCAAAGAAAATGGCAATCAGGGTAGTTATAGTATAAAAAGCAAGAGTGCGAAGACCAATGCGCCCTAATGATTTCGGATTGCTGATATGGCACATCCCGGCTACTGTAGAGGAAAAAATAACTAACCCCACTACCATTTTGAGAAGATCAATAAAGGCATTGCCAATCCGCTCAATGATTTCTACTTTGGTTCCTATTGCCAAGCGGATAATCTCTCCAATAATTACCCCAAGAGCAAGGCCGATGAGTATTTTAATCCAGAGTTTCATGAGAGCTCTCTCTTTTTAACTATTTGAGCAATTCTCTTTAACAGCGCCTCGTAATTCTCTTTGCCATAGGTAACTTCTAATTCAGCTTCAAGATAACCGATAGGAAGTGTATAGAAAAGCTCCTGAGGACACTTGATCCAGTCTTTCTTAGAGCAAAGGATCATATCGCATCTTCTTTCTTTGCACCTAGCCACAAATGACTCCAGCTCTTTTTTGCTAGGTGCCACATGATCGGGTAAGAGAAGTGTGTCGACAATATTTCCACCAAATTCTTTCACCGTTTCAAAAAAAGAATGAGGCTTGCCAAGACCACAAAACACCCCAACTTTCACCCCTTCTAAGCTCTTCCTCCTGTTTCCTCCCCCTTCGACCACATATCTAGCAGCCATATGGGTCCCAATCAGAGGAGCCTCCGAATAGCTGCGCACTTTGCTGCGCAGCTCTTCAAAATGTTTCTTATTTTTGACATGGCTAAGGATAATGGCATCTGCTTTCTTAAGTCTTTCAGGAGAATCGCGAAGATAACCGCGGGGAAGATAAAATCCTTTTCCATAAAGATCTTCCGCATGAAGGACAATAATTTCAAGATCGCGATGAAGGCTGAGGTATTGCATCCCATCATCAAGAATAATGAGTTCTGCCCCCTTTTCAGCAGCCCTCTTGGCACTCAAATGGCGATTTTTGCCGATAAAAAGTTGAGCTTCAGGAAGAGTTTTAGCCAAAAGAGAAGGCTCATCTCCATATACTTCATAAGAAAAAGCATCCTCCCCTTTGTGTTTCTTCGAGCGGTATCCCCTTGATAAGATCGCCAAAGCAGCTAGAGAAGAGAGGTCTTTTCCTATTTTTTCTACAAAAGGAGTTTTTCCACTTCCTCCAGCAATGATGTTCCCCACGC
>JACPWA010000125.1 GCA_016191565.1 Simkania negevensis
ATCAGCACTTTAATTTAATCTCCGCTCTTCATAAATCGGTGCGAGGCTCTGATCCCGATGCTGCTCTCTACTGGTTTTCTCGGATGATCCTTGGAGGAGAAGATCCCCATTACTTAGGAAGGCGTCTTCTTAGAATGGCCTCTGAAGATATTGGACTAGCAGATCCTCAGGCTCTCTCTTTTGCCCTCAGCGGCTGGCAAGTATATGAAAGGCTCGGTTCTCCAGAAGGGGAACTTGCCTTAGCCCAAGTAGTTCTTTATCTTGCTTTAGCTCCTAAAAGCAATGCCTCCTATATGGCTTTGAAAAAAGGGGCAAAGCTTGCTGAAGAGACCTCTCATCTCGATCCCCCTAAAACAATCTTAAATGCCCCAACCAAACTCATGAAACAATTGGGATATGGGAAAAAGTACCAATATGATCATGACACAGAAGAGGGGTTCTCAGGACAGGAGTATTTTCCAGAAGGGATCAATCGCCCTACCCTTTATCAACCGGTAGAGAGGGGCTTTGAAAGGGAGATGAAGAAAAGAGGAGAGTATTTTGCCTCTCTTCGCACTAAATTAACGCGAGTTTCGTTTTAAAGGCATTGAGAATAAGGGGGATTTACGCGGCAGGCCTTGAAAAATTGAGCGAAGGAAATAGCCAAAGCGCTATTTTCGAGCGAAATTTTGCAAGGGATGCCCGTAAAAACCCTTATAATCAACGGCTTTAAAACGAAACTCGCGTTAAATTATACTAAATGTAAGAAATAGCGACTATTTTGAGCAAAAAAAAACCTTCAAGTCTTCCCCTCTAATTTAGAGTCGCGATGCTCTAAGGAGAATAAGAATTGACTTGAAGGTCCAGAGCTACCGTTTTGGCTCAAGGCATTTAAAGGAGTAAAAGCATTATTTACTCACAATCGCCTCTATGAGAAGGCATGATTGCTTGAGTTTTCTTCTCAGATCGCTTGAGCAATGGAAAGAAGATTACGATAACTCTTAAAATGTATTGGGATCTTACTTCCGTCCCCAACTTCAATATAGCATAAAAACTTTTCTATTCCAACAGAATTAAAATAATTTATTATTATTTAATAAGTAATTTAAATTAAATAAGTTAGATTATATATTGCTGTTAAAATTTGAACAGAGTACAGTCTTCTTGATAAGAGTTTTTTTTAGCGGAGGCCAAATGCAAAGCTTTGATCTACTTTCTATTGCTGCTCATACTCAAGATTTTATCCTTCATATCCGCCGCTCTCTTCATGAAATCCCTGAACTGGGCTGGCAAGAGGTAAAAACCCTTGCTTTTCTGAAAAAAGAGATCGAAAAACTTCAACTTTCCTCTAAATTCCCTTTCCTCCTATCAGAAAAAAAAGGAGGGTTGGTAGTAGATATTCCCCATCTTGATAGCAAACAAACAATCCTTTTTCGAGCTGATGTCGATGGTCTGCCCATTACAGAAAAAACAGATCTTCCTTTTTCCTCCAAACATCCTGGAAAAATGCACGCCTGCGGCCATGATTTTCACAGTGCCATGCTCTTAGGAGCCCTTAAACTCATTGCTGAAGGAAAGCTCTTCCCCGCTTCCCATCTAAGATTAGTCTGGCAACAGGCAGAAGAAATGGGAACTTCCTTCTCGGGAGGGCAAGCCTTAGTAGAAAAAGGGGAAGTTCTAAAAGGAGTAGACTATTGCTATGCACTGCATATAGCCGCTCAAGAAGAATTGGGTATGTTCCTTTCCAGACCTGGTCCCATGTTTTCTCAACCAGGGCATCTAGAAATTAAAGTCGAGTGCTCAGGAGGACATGTTGCTCACCCTGAAGTTGGTTCCAATGCGATCGATCTTCTGGTCGATATCCAAAACAGCCTGCGAGGGTTTGAAATACGCACTTTGGGTCCAAATGAACCAGTTTCCTTTATTCCTTCAATCCTAAAGACAGGAGAAGGGTGTAATATTCGTCCTTCTGAAGGAGAAATCTGGTTTTCTCTTCGCAATTTTCTCTCAGAACAAAAGTTGGAAATGTTTCTCGAAGCGCTTAAAAAAAGGCTGCTCGCCTTAGTCAGTGGCTATAAACAAGCTCGCCTTTCCCGATTTATCTACTATCCAGGCTATCCACTGCTCTGTAATGATGAAACAAGCTATGCCTTTGTAGAAAGCCATCTAAAAGAACATGGCTTTAAGACAGAAAAGGCTCCCCCTCTTTTTGCTGGAGAGGATTTTTCCTATTTTTTACAAAAGTGTCCTGGCTCCTACTGGTGTTTAGGAGCAGCAGGCCAAGAGATTGCCGACCACCATACTCCTACCTTTAACCCTGATGAATCAGTCCTATGGAGAGGGGTTGCTTTTTGGGCCCTCTTAGCTACGACGTCGCACCCGATTATAAAAAAAGAAGAAAAAGCCTCTTTAGAATTAATGCATTTGTAACGGATCAACTTTACTTTTCAGCGCATCCCAAGAAGAAAATACCTCCCCTTCTTTGGTAGAAGGATCTCCCTCTTTCCCTTCCTTCTCTTCTTGATAAAGGCCGAAACGAGAAAGGCTTAATTGAACCTTTCCCTTTTCGTCAATGAAAAGAACACTAGCCGGAGCATTTCCATGGAGGAGCATCCCCTCTTGTCCTGAAGTAGGAACAAGGAGTAAATGAGGAAGATTATCTGCAATCCCAAGAGAAATTGTAGGCTGATTGGAATGGTGAAAAAAACTCATCCCTGGAGAGGAGCCCCCCTTAATAAAGGTAGAAAGCCGTCCCTGCAGATCCCCTAGCCCAATTGCTGTGCCCCCTTCCTGCAAGGGAAAAAAAGTTCCTACCACCTCTTCCTCTCCATTTTTAATGAGTAGCGCTGGAAACTCTCCTCCCTGAAGTTGAAGTCTTACTTTTCCTTCTTTATCATTTAAGGTGATAAGAGTGTGCTCGTTATCTCCTTGTAAAATCAGATTAGGCTGCCCATTTTCTCCGCGTAGAACAATACGGCGCGCTTCAATCACCCCTTGCTGTCTAAAATTGAGGTAAACTACCCCCAAAAGAACGACAAAAATGATCGCATTAAAAATGAAAAGAAGCCGATTCCAACGAAATTGACGCGCAAAGGACATGAAGTTTCTCCTTTTTCTTCTTCATACCTTCACATGTATTAAATTAAAATGTTTTGTAGTAATATTATTTTGTTTAGTTGAAATCAATTGAGTAATTATTATAAGATATTTTCATGACACAACCCATTCTATCAAAGTGGACAAATAGCTTAAAAAATGAGCTTTATGACCTTTCTCCAAAAGAGAAAGAGTATCTACCTTCTATTCCTAAATCACTAGAACCTGTGTATGAAAAATGGCAGGAACTTAGCTCTCACACTCTAAGCTATTTACCCAAGGATATGAAAAGTCGTTTAGTTTGTGTTCTTATGGGATGCGCGCTTCTTTTTTCTTTGATCCGTTACCTTCCAAAGCTTTTTTTTTATCACATTCCTCAAACTCCTTCTGTTTCTCAAGCTGCGCTTTCTTCTCATCAAGCATGCTTTGCCTCTTTTGCTAAAAGAGTTTTAAACGGGGAGGAAGGGGTTAAAACGGAGCTTAGCACGAACCCTGCTCTAGATCCTTTAAGAAAATTAATAAAAGCAGGTGAAAAGTGTGGAAAAAAGAGCGAAGCAATGCAGGTGATCTACCTCTTGTTTGGCCTTAAACCAGCTTTAGTCTTGGAAGACATTACCGATTCTGAAGAGATGGTTCAGGCAATTCGAATAGTCTGCCCCTTAAACCCCTCCTGCAGATGGAAGAAAAGTACCGATTCATGTTTGTTCAAGGGCTATTACCTTTCTAATGAATCTCCTCTTCCTCCCTTTAATCCAAGACAGTACATCCGTTCTACAGTTTTCACTTATCCCCAGACTATAGACGCAATAGGAGATTGTTTCCTTAAGCAAAATACACCATACTATGATCAATTTTTATCTTACCTGCTGGGATTTGGACCTTCATGGGAGGCCTATGAAAAGAATAAGAACAAAACTGCTACCTTACCGCAAATAGACCAAGATGTTTTCACTGATGCACATTATGAGCAGCTTGGCCATGCTCTAGCTGGTCCCTCCCCTTCCCAAAGCTTCTCAGCCATAGGGCGTGAATATAGCCAGTCAATGAGAAAGCTAAAAAAAATCAAAAAGGGCCTCACACAGCATGACCTACTGACTCATAACATGAAGCAGCTTCATATCTACTTTGTAGCTGACGAAACAGTTATTAAAACCCCTTATTTTAAAGCCTCTCTTTATTATCACTGGAAAGTAGCATTAGTGTTTTTAGATGAGCACCTTTTATCTACTGCATGGGTTCAAAGTCAGCTCCATGGACTAGCCTTTCCTCGCCTCACCTAAAAAGATATAACCTCTTTTTAAAGTTATACTACAGTCAGCGCAGGGGTACGTTTTTTTTCTCTTTCAACCCAGCGACCATGTGATTTAATTAAATCGATCAATTTTTCATCTGCCTCAGAAAAATCGATATTCTTCTCTACGCAGGTTTTCCCAACATAGAGATCCACTTTACCACTGCGAGCCCCTACATAGCCAAAATCAGCATCTGCCATCTCTCCTGGGCCATTGACAACACAACCCATGATGGCAATTTTTACCCCGGGAAGGTGAGACGTTTTAGAACGGATCCTTTGCGTAACTGTTTGAAGGTCAAAAAGGGTGCGCCCACAACCGGGACAAGCGATAAATTCTGTTTTAGAAGCGCGCATCCTAGCTGCTTGTAAAATCCCAAAAGAGATCGAGCGCACCTCTTTCTTGTCTATTCCCTGAGCCCTTAATACCACCCCTTCCCCAAACCCATCAGAAAGAAGCGCTCCACACTCAGCAGCCGCATGAATGAGCATATCTTGAGGAGGCAACTGATAGTCAGCTAAAAGAAGGACAGGAAGGTCAAGTTTAGATTGCACCATCCAATCAAAAAAGTAGCGCCCCTGATGAAGCATCGATCCTGTCATATGCAAAATGATAAAATGCACAGGATGCTCTAAAAGAGCTTTCCACGTATCAGGAGAGCCATCTTTAATAAAAGCAACGGAAGGGCTTTCACCCAGTTCCTCTACATTTTGAAGAGGAAACGTAGAAGGAAGAGAGGAGCGAGTAATAACAGGAATGTTTAATTCAGCAAGGGTTGCTAAAACTTCGAAAGTGTCTTTTGTTTGATCGAGATGTTCTATGAGAATAGCATCTACTGTTTGATCTCCCTTGACCCACGTCTCTTCCTTTTTGACGCAGCCTAAGCTCTCTAAAAGATCTTCTTTCTCTAAATCAGAGCTTTCTAAAGAAAGGAGTACGCTTCCATCGCGATGCAATGTTTTAGTCTCATCTTGACGCACATATCTACGTTGGATCTTACTGATATTGCGATATTTTTCTACAAAGGGATGGATCCCTTTTCCCTCATAGCTCTTTGCCAGGGAAAGGAACCGTTTGCAAGGGTCAATCTCCTCCCAAGGATCTTCAGTTAAAGAAACCCGAATCGTATCTCCCAAGCCATCGAGAAGAAGAGTGCCTGTGCCGACAGCTGACTTGATCCTTCCATCCTCTCCATCCCCTGCTTCTGTAACTCCTAAATGAAGGGGATAATCCCAGTCTAGTTTTATCATTTCTGCGACCAAAAGGCGGTAGGCCTGAATCATCACTAGCGGATTGCTTGCCTTCATGGAAAACATAAAATCGTGATAGTCATATTTGCGACAGACTCGGGCAAATTCAAGCGCTGATTCCACCATCCCAAAAGAGGTATCGCCATAGCGGTTCATAATCCGATCTGATAAAGAACCATGATTAGTTCCAATGCGCATCGCCCGTTTTAAGCGGAGACATTTTTTCACTAGAGGGGCAAAGGTCTCTTCAATCTTCTGAGTCTCCTTCTCATAACTTGCATCATCGTATTCAATCGTTTTAAAAATGGCCCTTTTATCGACAAAATTTCCTGGATTAATCCGCACCTTATCAACAAAATCGACTACAAGCATCGCTGCAGGGGGATAGAAATGAATATCGGCAACCAAAGGGATCGTGTACCCTTTTTGAACCAAAAGGTTTTTAATCCCCTCGCAGGCTTCTGCCTCTTTTTTTCCCTGCACAGTGACCCGGGCAATCTCACAGCCCACATCAGAAAGGCGCATGATCTGGTCTGCAGTTACTTCAACATCGCGAGTATCTGAAGTAGTCATCGATTGGATCCGGATTGGGTTTGTCCCTCCCACTCCTACATTACCTACCATTACCTCGCGGGTTTTCCATCTTTTGGTTTGTGATACAGAAAGGCAATAGCGCATAATATACTCGCCTTATTTTAGAAAGATTTTACCCTATTTCCTAGAAATATCAAAATGAGAAAGATACTGCGCATCGATTTTTGAAGCGAGAATAAAATCACTCTCTGATAGCCCATCGATCGCATGGGTCCAAATAACCACATCTACCTTACCCCAAGCTAAATAGAGATCGGGATGGTGCTTTTCTTCCTCGGCAATAGCACCAATAAGATTGGTAAAAAAAAGAGCCTCTTTAAAATTTTTAAAGCAGTACTCCTTTTTAAGATGATGCTCTTCTATCACCTGCCACTCTCCCCCTAGCTCCATAGAAAAAGAGTGGAGAGTCTCTCCCTGAAGGGGGCTAGCTCCCCCTTTGCAAGGGATGCATTTTTTCTGTGTAAGGTCTCCCATCTGACACCTCCTGAAAATAGCCCTCTGCCTTTCCCCAAGGAAAGCAGAGAGGAAATTGCTTGATCACTTTAAAGCGCTCTTTTTTATCATACTCGCTCAGAGGATAGCTTACTGTAATAATTTTTGTATGCTGTGGAAAGATAGAAAACCGCTCTAGTAGCCTCTCAATCTCCTCCTCTGCAAGGCAAGTGCCATAAAGGTAAATAAAAGAGGCAGGAGGAAGAGGAAGTTTCAGCATATCCCCTAAAAAAAATGCAGTCTTTTTTATATTAAATCGCTCTTTGCACAGCTGCCCCTTTTGAAAAAAGGAGGGGATCTTTTCAATCCCGACCACTTGGCATTGGTAAAAATGGGAAAGGAAAAACATACCCCTCCCCCGACCGCAGCCTAGTTCTAAAAAAGTATCTTTAGAGGTGAGGTTTCCTTTTCGTGCAATTTCTTCATAAGTTTCAAGAGGGGTTTCTCCATAGGTATAGATTTCCTCTGCCCCCTCTTCTATGAGATAGTTTTTGCTGATCCGGTAAGGACTTTTAAAGCGATATTGTTTAAGGAGAAAGCGATCTAAAGAGGCAAAAAAAGGGTCATGATAGTATTTTTTTCGCACCCTGTGTTGAAGGAAAAGATCTTTGATTCCGTACTTGATTGAAAGGAAAGGAAACACAGTTATCAACTCACCTTACACAAAAAGGAAGAACAGAGGGAATAAACCTTTTAAATCTCAATTGCTTTAAAAATCCTCGCCATATTCATTTGAATATGACTGCGATTTTTAAAGCAATTGATTTTTTAAAATCTTTTACTCCTCTATCTCTCCTTTTTGCGTAAGATGAGTTACCAATTAATAGTTTGACCAACATTAAGAACTCGAAAAGAACTAGGATCAATTTTTTCTTCTTTTAGAGCAATAAAAAGATCATAAGGGGGTTGGTCGAGGGGCTCCTTAGATAAACGAAACGTATTCCAATGCATAGCCACACTTAGTTTAGATCTTGCTTCTAAGTGAATCAGCGCTGCTTTGTAAGGGTCAACGTGGACAGGATCCATAAATTGATGCGGAACATATGAGCCGATCGGAATGAGGGACAGGTCTATGCTTTCAAATACTTCCCCAATTTGCTTAAAGTCGCACTCATTATAACCAGTATCTCCTACAAAATAGAACCTTTTTTCTTTTTCCCCTGTTTTAACAAATTCCACCACAAACCCAGCCCATAGAGTATCATCTCTATCAAAAAGACCCCGTCCAGAAAAATGCTGAGCGGGAACTGCGGTGATTGAAAAAGAGAGTTCCTGGTTTTTCGCCAGCATCAGTTCGCTTTTTTCCCACCATAGCAGCTCCACTACCTGTCTTTGCCCTCTTTTATAAAACCACTTTTTCACCCCCTCTGGAACCACCCAAGTGATTTTGGGAAAACGACGTGCTAATTGAAGGATGGTAGAGCGGTCGAGATGGTCATAATGATTATGAGAGATCAAAACAAGATCGATCTCAGGAAGCTCTCCAATGGAAAGAGGGGGGAGGTGATTTCTTTTTGGACCAAGGAAAGGAACAGGAGAGCAACGCTTGCTCCATACAGGATCGGTAAGAAGCGTCATTCCCCCTATTTGAATTAAAAAAGTAGAGTGGCCAAGCCAGCTTACCTTAGGCTGCCCGAGATCGACTTCCTCTTTTCTATTTGGATAGGAAAAACCTGCCGGCTTTTCTACAATTTGGTCCTTGCCATTATAATAGCCGAGCTGCCATAAAAAAAACTCTTTTATGGTTCGATAGTAATTACGATGAATGTGTGAATTATAAAATTTTCCCATAATTCATTATTTAAATAAAATTAGAATTAAATGCGATTAAATTAAAACAAAATCCATGGTTATAGAGTTAAAGCGAAAGGCAGATCTTCTTTAGGATCATAATGCTCCTCAAACTGAAGAGGACCAGGAAAGCGATATCTTTCCTCCATTTTCCATTGGTCTCGATGTCGCTTAAATACCTTAAAAGAGGCTCCCTGGAGATCGACCAGTGCTTTTCGGATCACCGGCCTTTTTTTTCCCTTTCTCATCTCCATATGCATTAAGTTGGTAATCGGCACGCCATAACCCTCCCAATCAGCAGGATGTTTGGCTAGATAACGCAAACAGCTCGTATAGCCACTAAACCCATCTCGAATAAGTAGAGCACTCACTTTCCCTAAAGAATAGCAATAGGAGGCATCAAAGTTAGAAGGAAAGCCCGCTCTTCCCTCATATCCAAAAAAGTGATGCACAGGAGAAAAACTCCCCTTAAAGCTTCCTTCCTCTTTCCTCTTTTTTAACTCCTTGCCCACAAGTTCACTAAAAAGAAGCTCTGTCTGAATATGGGAAAGCTGCACATTGCCATGGGGGTCCCGATCTAAAAGAAGCTGCAGCTGAATCTCCTTAGGGAGAAAAGAAAAAGAGCTTGCTGCTTCTTTGCTTAAAGAAGGGATAATCTTGCTAATTTTCGCCTGAGGCTCAAGACTTTGAAAAGAGGCTTTCTGAAATTCTTCTGCTCCTAAAAGAGAACTTAGTTCACTGATCAAATGATTCATCTCAGGGATAAATTCAACAAGCCCCTCCGGGAAGAGGATCACTCCAAAGTTTTTCCCTTGATTACCTCTCTTTTCAATAAGATGGGCAATCTCATAAGTAAGCTCGCAAAGAGTTTGCTTTTTTTGAGCAACTTCCTCCCCGATCAAAGTGAGATTAGGATGGGTCTGCAAAGCGCATTCTAAGGCAATGTGAGAAGCGGCTCTTCCCATGAGTTTGATAAAATGAGTGTATTTTCTAGCAGAAAGAGCATCACGAGCAATATTTCCGACCATCTCTGAGTAAACCCGACAAGCACTATCAAATCCGAAGGAGAGCTCTATAAACTCATTTTTCAGATCTCCATCAATGGTTTTAGGGACGCCGATCACCCTTGTTTTGCATTTCTTCTCAGTAAAGTATTCAGCAAGAAAAGCTGCATTGGTATTTGAGTCATCTCCTCCAATGATCACAAGACCATCTAGCTTAAACTTCCCTACTACTTGCAATGCTGTTTCGAAGTCTTTCTCTTTTTCAATTTTAGTGCGTCCCGACCCGATCAGATCAAAGCCCCCTTGGTTCCGATACTCCTTAAGCTCATCTTCAGAAATGGTTTTCACCTCTCCAGCTAAGACTCCTCCAGGACCACCCAAAAAGCCAATGAGGCTACTTTCTTCGTGAAACTCTTTTAGTGTATCAAAGAGACCCGCAATCACGTTGTGCCCTCCTGCAGCCTGCCCTCCAGAAAAAACCACCCCTACTTTAAGAGGCTTTGCAGAAGAAATACCCTTTTGCTCAAGATGGAGCATCCCTTGCCCAAAAGTGTTTGGAAAATAGCCCTTTACTTCCTCTACATCGTCTACTGCACTGCTTGTGCCCTGTGCTTTAAACGAGATCTTTTTGAGATCTTGGAGCTGCTTAGGA
>JACPWA010000126.1 GCA_016191565.1 Simkania negevensis
AATCTAAGTTGTCCCTCTACCTTCAAGCGCGTCATATAAGAGGCTCTCCTCATATGAAAGATTCTCTTCAAAGTCCCGAAATTTTGCTCAATAATAAATCTTTTCATGGAAATAAGCTTATTGAAGAGCTTTTTAGAGAAACTCAAAGGCTTTCCTCTGATTGCCTTATGCATAATCCCGTCTTTAAAGCCCTGGTTTTTGAGTAAGCTTCTGTTTTCTTCTGAGGCATAAGCTTTATCTGCTAGTAGTCGCTCTGCTTCCACCTTTGGCAGAAGGGTAGAAAGTTCCTTGCACTCCGCACAGTGTGCTGCGGTTACATGAACTGTATTAATAAATCCTTTTTCTATATCTGCCACTATAAATCCTTTATATCCAAAATAAAATCTCTTTCCTTTGACTAACCATCTAGCATCAGGATCTGCAGAGTGATGAATAAGCACCTTAGTTTCCTTTTCCTCTTCTTTACACATTTCCATCATCTTTCTAGGACGCGCAGCAGAGTCTATAATTGTCGCATCTAGTACAGCTCCTTCTGCCTTTTTGATTTTTAGACCAAGCTCTTCTAACTGCTGATTGATAGCTTGAAAAAGAACCTTGTCCAGAGAGTTGTTTCATCAGGGACTTCCTCCGGGTTTTCTAAGCCAGTAAATACCATAAAATCTAGCCTTACTCTTAATGCCTCTTCAAGGGCTGGATCACTTAAACTATGCCATTGTCCTAAAAGAAGTGCTTTAAACATCGCTAAGGAGGAGTATGCTTTAGGGCCTCCTTTAGGGTTTACTTCATTCTTATGTATTCCTCTAAGATGAGGGGTAATTTTCTCCCAATCTATGAGTTGGTTAAGTTTAACTAAACGATTTTTGCTTCCTAATCTTGTGTAAGCTTCTGAGGTGAAAAAAGACATAAGCTTTCCTTTGTTTCTTCTCGTTAAGGAAGTAACAATATCAATTTTTAAATATATTGTCAGTCATGCAGAGGTCTTAATATTTTATTTTAGATATTATTTATTAATAAATTAATATTTAATTTACTTTTAATATTAAAAATATTAAAATTATAAGTGAGTACGATTTAAAAATTAAATAATAAAAGGAGATTATTATGTCATCAATAAACAGATTCCAAGAAGGATTGACGAACCTTGTCGCAAGCGGCAAACAAGCTCTTACGAATGTCGGGACAGCACTCGAAAATGCAATAACTGCAATTGAGCAAGCTGTAACACCGGTATTTAATAGCATAGAGAAGCGTTTTTTAGAGCCTGCTGGTAGGAAATTAAAAAAATCTGTAGCTCATCTACAGAATTATGCCAACTATCAATTAGGCCATATAAATAAGGTGAGCTACCAAGCTAACAAACTATCGATCAATGTCATCTTTAGCAAACCTGTTCAAGCATTTTATAATCGATAGTCCTCTTTGACTCAGAATACATTGAGATAGATAAAATCCAATGAGTTCTGAGTCAACTTTTCCATTACATTCTCTTGACCCTCAACAATTTCAAAGCAAAATGCTCCTTTTTTATTTCTCTATTTCTTTTTTTGTACAAGATAGGTTAAAAAGCAAAAGAGAGGAGCTCTTATGAGAAAAAAGTCATTTATACTCTTTCAGATAGACATCATTTTCTTGGTTGTAATCGCTTCTAGCTGTGGCAAAAATGTCCGTGAAGAAACTCCAAAAGAGGAGCTAGACAGAATGGTGCATGAAGAAAGAGAGGTTTCTTCCGAAAAGAAGAGTTAGCTTCTTTTTTCAAAGGCAAGCATTTTTTCCTTTATATCTAAACCAAAGGCAAATCCTCCTAATCCCTGGTCAGAAGCTATAATCCTATGGCAGGGAATCACGAGGGGAAAGCGATTGCGACGGCATACCCCTCCGATAGCACGCGCGCCTCTAGGACACCCGATTTTCTCTCCAATTTCCTTATAGGTTGCCTGCTCGCCAAAAGTAACCTCTTGAATAGCTTTTAGAGCAGAGCGGGAAAAAAGGGAAAAAGAGGAAAGATCAAGGGGAAGGGGAGCAGCATCGCTTTTTTTTAGAAGGTAACGTTCCATCCAAAGATCAATTTCTTTTCGTAAGCTAGAATTAGGTTGTGACTTAGGAGACATTTCAGAAACAACTTCCCAAGTACATTTTTTAGAAAAGGAAAAGATGATTTGTGAGATCACCTTTTCTTTAGTAAAGAACTTAATATGAAGAGGAAGAGTATCTTCTTTTTTGATTGCAGCCATACTATTCTTCCTTAGCGCTTTTCGCCCTGTCGTTCATAATGGCAATGTTTTCTTCTTGTTCACAAAGTTCTCGATATTTCTCTTTGGAGACAAGAGCATTGTTATAATACCATCTTGTTTTAGACATTCCATCGAAGTAGATGATAGAAGGGCCATGTTTTTGCCCATCCATCCATTCTGTTTCTTCTACTATTGTTTCTCCATCAACATAATGGCGCTCTTTCCCATCTTTTAGACCGTTTCGGTAATTGACTTCGAGATAGCGGCAGCCATTTTGGAAATAGGTAGCAAGCCCTTCGAGAACGTTATTGTGGTAGTTCTCGATAGAAATTGGCTCTCCTGAAGGGGCATATACTTTTCTCTCTCCTTCAATTTTTCCGTTAGCGAGGGGAGTAACCGCTTGAGGTACTCCATGAGGATGAAAGCTCTCTCTTAGAGAAGGATAGCCATGCTTGATCAATTCTTTAGCTACAATCTGCTCATGCTCATCCCGAATGACCCGCGTTCCCGATCCACTGGCTACTCTAAACTCTATTTCGTTGTTGGTATTGTAGTATTCTGCAGAGATAAGCTCTTGATTATGGGTTTCTTCCATGCTCATCGGGGTGCCATTTTTGTACCAGCGGGTAGTTTTAAGATGAGAAGGGGAGAGAAAAACCTCTTCTTTGTAGGGGATCCCTCGAATATCATAGGTCACTTTTTTAACGAGATGCCCCCTTTCATAGGTGTTTTTTGATTCAATCGTTTGAGAGTGAGGATATGTATGGGTAGTTTCTCCATGAAGTAATCCATCTTCATAAGAAGCAACAACAGTGATCCCATTTCGTAGGGTGGTAAGAACCTGTCCTGGATATCCTGCCCCTTCCCATTCTTCTCGGGATACATCATAGCCATATTTGTGGATATAGCGCTTAGAAACAATCTCTTCATCTTGTTTTGGTTTGGAATTTTGACAGCCAAACAGAATTAAGGAGAGAAGAGACATAAATAGTGGAAGACGCAATTTCATATGATACCTCTTTAACAAACGTCTATGGAATTAGAAATAACTATCCACAGGCTATCACTTAATAGACTTCTTGTGCAACTTCATTTCATCTCGTGCTCTGTAATACTAAATGTAAGAACTAAAATTACTAAATTGGTTTGAATAACGTGACAGGTTTGAGAGATCTTTTCGAAGCTTATGTTTTTAAACATTAGTGAGAAAGGATCTCTCGAAGATGGCATGCTCAAGCGATCCGCTTTAGTAATTTTAGTTCTTACATTTATAGTGCATTAAACTTTGCATGATAAGATTCACCCGCATCTTTTTGCATGGAATCTCGCATTCGAACTCACCGACTTTATAAAGTCGCCTCGCTTTCCATGCTGCATTCCATGCAAAAATCTTACAGCCCATTTTATCATCCAAAATTTAATCCACTATAGCATAAACTTAGTTTTTGGTTTTTAGGCTGACATGAAAGTTTTGATGCAGTCCAAATAGCAAGCATTAGGTTTACAGAGCACTAGAGGTTAAACTCTCTGATTTTATTGTTCACATATCTTAAGATTCTTTCATGTTCTTGATCTACAGCCCACTGCTCCACCGTTTTGTCATCTTGCCGATAGGTCAGTCGGAAAGTAAGATTTTTCCGATCTTCCCCCAGAGCTGGGTTTTCATAAAGATCGAGAAGGATTACCTTTTTCAAAAGAATAGAGGAGATCTCTGCAAACATGGGCAAAAGGTTGGAAAGGGGGGTTTCTTTCTTCAAGGTGACGGTCCAATCCCGCTCCGAGCTAGGATAGAGGGGAAGTGGGACCATTTGAGTAAAAGGCTTTTTAAACGCCATGAGATGGTGTAAATCGATCTCTGCAAAGAAAACAGGGCTCTGAAGATCTAAAACAGCAAGGCGGTTTGGATGCACCTCACCTAGGCTTCCAATGCAAAGGCCATTAATTTGAATGAAACTCTGTTTATGAGGATGGAAAGTTTCCAAGGAGGAGGGAACATATTGTTCTTTTTCCACTCCTAATTGTATAAAAAGGCTTTGAATCATTCCCTTGAGATCGAAGAAATCCACCTCTTTTCCTTTATCTCCAAAGTAGAGGGGAGACCTTTTCCCGCAAAGGAGAATAGCGGCTGTACTTCGTTCGATACATTCATTCTTTTCTTTAAAATGGATTCTCCCGATTTCAAAGGTAGAAAGGTCAAAATTTTTATGGTCGAAGTTATGCCTGGTCGCTTGGAGAAGGCCGGGAAGAAGAGTGGTGCGCAGAATCGACTGATCGATGGAGCTGGGAGAAAGGACGTGGATCTCATTTTTTTTAGGAAAGCTCTTTTCTCTAGAAAGTGCAGCAAGTTTAGG
>JACPWA010000113.1 GCA_016191565.1 Simkania negevensis
AAAGCAAAGAAGGCGGCTTTTTTTCTGGTTTTCTTGAATAGCTACGGTAAAAAGCTTGCTTTCTGCTTTCATTAAGACAGCTGCCGTTCCGTTAGTGACACCCAGATTCTTATCGTTTTTCCGGAACTCTATCAGGTCTCCCTCACTGATGTAGATCTTGCCGTAGGGAGTCTCACAGGAGAATTCTTTAGCGCTAAGCTCTCCTCTGCTTTTGCGCACCAGGCGGGCCATCTCATTTAAAGTGCGCACCTCTCCATTGGTCTGAGCGATCATTAAGCTTGAGTTAGGAGCTTTTGTGGTTCCGTTTGTCCTATGATCTTTGGCCCAGCTGGTAATGAGCTCTTCCATGGCCTGCTGTCTACTGATCGACCATTTAATGCCCTGTGCGGCAGAAAGTGTATCAAGAGCTGCACCAGTCTCTCCCTTAGCAAGCTTTTTAGCCATTAGCCGTCCTGCTTCTGATTTTTGCCTTTGGATATCGAAAAGTACTTCTGATCCATAGGAGGCGCAAAAGGTTTTAAAGATACCACCCCGTTCTACAGAAGGAAGCTGTGCTGCATCTCCCGCTAAGATAAGCTTGGCTTTTTTACTATCGGCCAGTTTTAGCAGCTCTAAAAGAGGTTTATTGCCGAGTTTCCCTGCCTCGTCTAAGATCCAGACCTCTTTTCCTTTATTGATTGTTCTTTGGTCATGATGTGCCGCAAAGAGAAAACGATAAATGTTCTCAGAGTTGCCAAGTCCTTTTTCTTGTAGAATGACTGCTGTAGCGTTATCCGGTCCAAAGCTGCGGACAGTAAAACCATCTGACTCATATACCCCTTTAAGAGCTTTTAGAAGATGGCTTTTACCGGTTCCCGCATACCCTTGGATACAGGAAAGCCCTTTTTTTGCCTCCAAGATGTTTTGATAGGCTTTTTGTTGTTCTTGAGTAAGGGTAGAGAGAAAGTGCCGAGCTACAGTGTGAGAAGGGGAGGGGAGAGGTTTTTTATACACTTCGCTTGCGAGCCGTACAATGTGCTGCTCTTCGGCGATGACTTCTTTGGTAGTGAATTTAGCAAGGTAGGCATGTGTTTGCTTGTGTTGGAGTTGGATGAGATCGGATTCACATCTTCTTTGGTGAAGACGCTTTGTTTTTTGGTGATGGCCTCTAAGATGTTCTTGGGGTTTTGGGCTTGGATAGCGTTGAGTTCTAGACGTCTTTCGTGTTCTAGCATCAGAGCAAAGGCTCTAGCTCTCAGGCGCACGGGGCCGAGGTGTTCTTGAGGCACTAGGGAATTGTCATCGACTCTTAGGGCAAGGCCTTTGGTTTGAAAGTATTCGTTTTGGTGCTGTGCCCAGCGTGTGCCCCAATCGGGGCCAGAGATCACACGGCCGTTTCGGACCTGGGGAAGAAGGTCGCGGGCTTTGGTATCGGCAAACTCTTGGCCGTTTGCTTTAAATCGTCTGGTGGGGCAAAGGATATGGGCATGCCAGTTGTGTTCTTGAATAGCAAAGTCATTGAACTGTTTAGAATCGAGTGTAACGGTAGAGGTGATTGTACCAGATTTTCCAAAGGCTATAGTGTAGATCCCTTCTTTCTCTTCAAGGATGAGTCCTGTTTTTCCTTTTTTGATGTTTAGCTCTTCATAGCTTCGGGTGAATTCTATCAATCTTTCTGGGGGATGAATGTCGAGTTGAGCAGCAAGTCCTTTATCAGTGAACTCTTTTTGGATGAAAGAACGGGCGAGAAAGATGCGATCTTGAAGATCTATCTCTTTGTCGTCGGGAAGAGCCAGAACGAGTTCGAGGGCTACTTGGGAATTGGTTTTCTTTTCTTGGGCTTCGGCGGTATTCCATAAAGTGTTTAGGTTGTTGAAGCGTTTATTGGCTCCTTTGGGAAGGAGGATTTCGTGATGGGCAGGGGATTCGCGACTGGAGAAGTCGTAGGTTTCAGGATCTAGAGCGCAATTACCTTCGAAGGAGAGTTTTTCGCGGGCGTTATAGGCAGCTTTGTGGCAGGAATTGCGTCCTTTAGAGCGCTGAACAAATTCTAACCTGGCAAATCCGATGGCCATTTTATTGCTTGTGCATTTTAAGCTTTGATTTATAGATCCTAAGGCTTTAGATTGAATCATAAAATGAATTTTTAAGCAAAAGCAAACTTAGTTTGCATATTGCGTATATCTTGAAAATTTTGTCGAATGGCGTAGAATTTATTTCATTAGTTTATTTAAAAGAGATCTGTAAAGAAAATGGTTTTTTGAGAACCATAAAGGAGTGATAGGAAAAAATCTGGCTCATTTGATATTGTCTGATAAAAAATAAGGTGATCAAATGAAAAAGAGTTTAGAAGAAGAAAAAAAGAAGGTCCATGTAAAAAAAACAAGGTTAGAAATGAGGGAAAAACTGTTAAGAGAGCAAGAAAGGAAGCTGCGGACCAAACACCTCATTGAAGTGGGTGCTTTGGCCACAAAAGCAGGCATAGGGGAGTTAGATAAAGAAACTCTGTTTGGCGCTTTTCTTGAGCTAAAAGAAAGGGCAGGAAAGCAAACGATGGTAGAAAAGTGGAAAGGGGAGGGGAGGGATCTCTTTGAAAAGGAGAAAGAGCAAAAGGGAGAACAGCTGATTGTTTCCTTTGAGGTGGAAGCATCTCAAGAGGTAAAAGAAAGATTAAAAGGGATGAAGTTTAGGTGGAATCCTTTTCGTAGAGAATGGTACGGATACGGACATAAAAAAGAGGTGGAAGAAGCTTTAGAGAGTTTTGGAGCAATGGTTGAGAGTGTCGATGGATAGTCAAGTACAAATGAGATGGAATTGGGGGTTCCTTCTGATTTTGGGAATCTCAATGTTAGCAGTGATTTTTTCTTGTCTTGCAGAGGGGGTATGGGGGATTTCTGCTTGTATGTTTTGTAAGTGGCAAAGAGGGGTGTATGTCTTAGTGGGGGTAAATGCGTTGTTTGGAATTTTTACTCCGTTAAAGAGGGGATTTTTGAAAGTGGTGGTGGTTGGGTTGGTGATAGGGATGGTGCTTGGAAGTGTACATACGGCGATACAGTGGGGAAAAATCGAAAGTTTTTGCCAGAGAAAAGTCCCAGAAATGGCAACTAAAGAAGATTTTAAGGGGTTTTTAGAAAGGAACGGGGTGAGGTGTTCAGAGGTTTCCTGGGAGCTCTTTGGACTACCTGCTTCTTTATGGAATGTGGTTCTTTCAGGGAGCATATCATTTCGTCATCATGTTTTAAACAAAACACATTAATTGAATTTATTTTGCTATCTATCGTGGCGCCTGCAACAGCGCTGAAAGCTGATGGATTACAACCCCGTCTTCAGAAAAATACTTCTATCCATCGTATTACTGCAAGCAACG
>JACPWA010000114.1 GCA_016191565.1 Simkania negevensis
CTTTCCTGAGTAAATCAATTCTTTTATAGAAACAGATTATAGGAAAGATTAAAAATTGTATCTAAATTTTCTGTTACAGAGCACTAGGTATCCTTAAAGAGAAGAAGTTGAATCTTTTTGTTTTTCCTGCTACGATTTTTTCTAATGAACCTCATCTGTGAAATTTTTATATTTACCCTCCAGATATTACGTTCATAAATTACCCTCGACTTTGTACATTTACTAGATGAGATTGTGACTATCGCATCTCGCAGATGGCCAAAGTCGAGACAACGCCACAATTAGGAGCAATTTGCCCATGAAATCAAAGTCTTTTTTTAATACAAGCAGCATCAGCATCTCTATCGCAGGTCGAGAAATCACCTTTGAAACAGGAAAAATCGCCAGACAAGCAAGTGGAGCAGTCATGATCCGCTCTGGAGATACCATTCTTCTCAGCACTGCCTGTATCGGTCCTTATATTGAGGGGACAGATTTTCTTCCCCTGCGAGTAGATTATCAAGAAAAATTCTCCTCCGCTGGAAAGACTCTAGGCGGCTTTATTAAACGGGAAGGAAAACCCTCTGAAAGAGAAACCCTGATTTGCCGCCTTATCGATCGCCCCATTCGTCCCATGTTCGAGGAAGGATACTATAATGATACCCACCTTATTACAAATGTCCTTTCTTACGATGGGATCCATGCTCCCGAGGCCTTAGCCATTTGCGCTGCTTCTGCTGCCCTTGTCATCTCTGAGGTGCCCTTTATTAAGCCAATTGGCGCTGTACGGGTAGGAATGATCGATGGCCGTTTCATCATCAATCCGACCATCCAGGAGCAGGAAAAATCTGCGTTAGATCTAATGCTTGCCGGTACAGAAGATGCGATCCTTATGATCGAAGGATACTGCGACTTCCTCACAGAAGAACAGATTATGGATGCGATTGAAGAGGGACATGAAGCAATCAAAATGATCTGCCAAAAGCTCGCTGATTGGGGCAAGGTAGTTGGAAAGCCTAAGTACCGTGATGAACTGCACCACCTTCCTGAAGGCCTCTTAGAAGAGGTGGAAGGGATCATGAAAGAGCCACTCAATCTAGCTATTAGAATGATGCTGAAAAAAGAGCGGGAAGTGGCTCTTAGAGAAATTGGCGATAAGGTCTATGAAACTTTCCTACCTAATAAAGAGATTAAAGGAAAATATTCAGCAATCGATCTTAAGACAGCAATCAAACACACCATCTCCCATTACATGCGGCAGATGATTTTAAAAGAGAATAAGCGCTCTGATGGAAGGCACTGTGAAGAGATCCGTCCGATCCATATTGAGATGAGCCCCCTCCCCCGTACCCATGGAAGCGCTATTTTTACTAGAGGAGAAACCCAAGCGATTGCGGTTTGCACTCTTGGCGGAGAAACAATGGCTCAGCGCTTCGAAGATCTTTATGAAGATGGACTGCGCCGTTTTTACCTCCAATATTCTTTCCCCCCCTTTTCTGTAGGGGAAGTAGGGAAAATGGGCCCTCCAGGAAGAAGAGAAGTAGGACACGGAAAACTTGCTGAGCGCGCTTTAAGTGCGGCTATGCCAAGTATGGAAGAGTTTCCCTATGTAGTGCGCTTAGAATCGAACATCACCGAATCCAATGGGTCCTCTTCTATGGCTTCTGTCTGCGGAGGTTGCTTAGCACTTATGAATGCTGGAGTACCGATTAAACACCAGATTGCTGGCATTGCCATGGGACTCATTTTGGAAAAGGACAGTTATGCCATCCTCTCTGATATTCTAGGGGTAGAAGATGCCCTTGGCGATATGGATTTTAAAGTGGCTGGAGATGCCAAAGGGATTACCGCCTTCCAACTCGATATCAAAGTAGAGGGAATTACTAAGCAGATCATGCAAGTAGCCCTATCCCAAGCCAAAGAGGGGCGACTCCACATTCTAAATAAGATGAATGAGGTCTGCTCTACCCCGAACAAAGAACTTTCTACCTACGCTCCACGTATTGAGACTATCCAGGTAAAACCAAGCCAAATTGGCACTGTAATCGGCCCTGGTGGCAAGCAGATTCGCGCTATTGAAGAGCTTGGAGTAGATATCTCGATCGACGACAGCGGAATCATTAGCATTGCTTCCAATAGTGCTGAAGCTATGGCCCAAGCCAAAGAGATGATTCATAACCTCACTGCTGATGTTGAGATAGGGAAAGTCTACAAAGGAAAAATTGTCTCTATTAAGGACTTTGGTCTTTTTGTAGCGATTTTGAGCAAACAGGGGCTCTGCCATATCTCTCAAGTCTCTCATGAACGGGTTGAAAATCTCCGTGACCATTTTAAGGAGGGAGACTCTATCGATGTAAAAGTACTTGAAATCAACGAAGCAGGTCAGATTAGACTTAGCCACAAGGTGCTTTTAGATCGTCCTGTAGCAACTAACAGATAAAAAAGAAAGCGCCTGAAGATTGCTTCAGGCGCTGTTTTTTCCTGATAACCTAAACGTTTACTGATTCCTCTATGTATAGAGATAATCGCTTACAATGGAATCATCTACAATAAACTCTTCCCCTTTCCGAATATCAATATTATCGCGCGTGTGAAGATAGTGTAGAAGGTTTGTAACTTTTTCTTTTGGTAATAACTTAACCCTTGCTTGCTGCTTTTCATTTAGCCTCTTACCTTTAAGGTTCTTACAGTAATAGTCTATGTAAGCTAGCCCATATTTATTAACCTTTGCCATTTCTTTAGTATATTCCTTAGTCCCTTTGCCATGCATCGTTTGCAGCATCAGCTTGAATGTCTTTTTGTGTTCTTTAGGTATTGTTTTTTCTTTGCGTGAAGCAAGTCCATTTGCAGATAGGAAGAAAGAAGAGAATAATGACTTAACAGCATAATGAGCGCCATGCATAATTGTTTGAGGTAAATACCACAAAAATGTCTTGAAATCCGCCCAACTCTTTACATTAGTATGACAGGGATGTGTTTCAAGCTTTAAGAAATAAGAGCTTGCTACCGCCTTCCTAAATCTCCCTTCCTCATATAACTTTCCAGGAGTGCCGATAGGAGTATCGATCTCACCTACTAAAATAGTCGCTTTGTCTACAGGTAGGGAGTTGTCTTTACCTCTTTCGATATCTAGCCCATATTGCACAGGAGCGCGCCCTTTATAGTGGCTAGAAGGACGAGAATGGAGAAACCCTTCAAAATGATCCTTTATACCTAACCTTTCTGCTACTTCAGGACGAAGCACAGCCATGCCATTCGTGTAAGGTTTACCTTGAGCAGCTGCATGATATTTAATGGCCCAGGATAAACAAGAAAATTGGTGTTCGGCCTCTTCTTTACTTTTAGGCTTTGCTCCTAATCCTTCTCGAAAATAGGACAAACCTTCTTTAGCAAGTTTTAAAGCTTGTTTATATCCTACAGCACCATCAAGGACGCAATGCTTGTCATAAAAAGCTTTAAATTGCTCATCTGCTTCAGTTGGTTGAAATAATGACGAAGAATATAAGGAAAAAGAATGTATAGGGGAGCTTGGAATTCTTAAACTTGACATAATAAAAACCTATTTATTAATTTAATATTACTAATATATTAATTATACAATATTAATGAATTGTTGTTAATAATTATTTATATAATATATTTTAATTTGGATTTTTATATTACATTTATAATAAATAACTTATGGTTTAAAATGACGTGCTCTGGGGCTTTAACTTAGTCCGAAGAAGGCTAGTTTTTAGAAAGGAGCACTAGGTCTGTTGAGGGGAAGGGCCCATATCCCCCTCTTTTCCTATAGAAGGACGGAACTCCTCCTTAAGAGGGGGAGGAGGGGGGAGCTTTCGGTGGGCTTCGCTGATTTCTTTGAGCTTTTTCCGCTTTTTCTCAGGATCCCAGTTTCCATCAATAATGGCATGAACATCTTCTTTATCAAGAGTTTCAAACTCTAAGAGCATCTGGGCCATCTGTTCTACCTTGTCCTTATGATCTGAGATAATTTGCGTTGCCCTATCATTGGCTTGATCAAGAAGCAGGCGTACTTCATTATCGATCAATTGAGCCGTTTCATCTGAGTAGGTTTTTTGGGAAGAACCAGGCATATAATAGTCACCATCGGAGGTTTTATCTCCATAGTTCACCGCACCTAGTTTATCATTCATTCCCCACTGGCAGACCATATTGCGAGCTAGCTTGGTCGCCTGAGAAATATCCATTTGAGCGCCGCTAGAAAGGTCGTGAACAAAAAGCTCTTCGGCTACCCGTCCGCCCATGAGAACAGCAAGCTGGTCAATCAGTTCTTTTCTCCAATAAGATACCCTGTTCTTTTCAGGAACAAAATGGGTCGCTCCCAATGAGAATCCCCTTGGAATGATAGTTACTTTCTCTACTGGATCTGCATGTTCCACATAGAGACCTACAACTGTATGACCTGATTCGTGGTAGGCAGTATGAGTTTTCTCTTTGAGATCGAGCTCTAAACTTCTCCGCTCTTTCCCATAACGCACCTTATCGGAAGCCTCTAAAGTATCCTGGCCTGTTACAGCACTTCTCCCTTTCCGGGCTGCAAGAAGAGCTGCTTCATTAAGAACATTCATCAAATCAGCTCCTGATGCTCCTGGAGTAGCACGAGCGATATCCATTAAATCGACAGTTTCATCTAGCTTAATCTTCCGAGCATGCACCTTCAAAATCTCTAAACGTCCCTTGATATCGGGAAGATCAAGCATCACCTGTCTATCAAATCGCCCGGGACGAAGGAGAGCTTTATCTAAAACATCGGGACGGTTGGTTGCAGCTACGAGAATGACTCCTTCATTAGTCTCAAATCCATCCATTTCTACAAGAAGCTGGTTGAGGGTCTGCTCTCTTTCATCATGCCCTCCCCCAATCCCTGCACCTCGATGTCTTCCTACAGCATCGATCTCATCGATGAAGACAATGCAAGGGGCACTTTGTTTGGCCTGACCGAAAAGATCGCGGATCCGACTTGCTCCTACCCCTACAAACATCTCCACAAAGTCGGAACCTGATATCGAGAAAAAAGGGCGGTCTGCTTCCCCTGCTACTGCCTTTGCAATGAGGGTTTTGCCTGTGCCAGGAGGTCCTACAAGAAGCACCCCTTTAGGAATTCTTGCTCCTAATGCGGTAAACTTCGCTGGGTCTTTCAAAAAATCAACTACCTCCTGCAATTCCTCTTTTGCTTCCTCGACTCCCGCTACGTCTTTAAATGTTACCTTATGGAGACTTTTATTAAGCAGCTTAGCTGGGGATTTTCCAAAGCTCAGCGCTCCAGATCCCATCCCTTTCATTTGCCTTGAGAAAACAAAATAGAGAAGAAGAATCACAAGGACTACAGGAAGGATAGTGATAAAAATATAACTTAGGTAGTTAGGAGAGGGTTCTTCACTTTTAAATGTCTTTTCTAAGACTAGATTGCGAGGCTGGTCAGGAGCTTTAAAAGAGGCTCCTTGGTTTCCGCTAAAACTAGTCCATTCCTTCTTGGCTCCAGCAAACCAAAGGCTAAACTCTTCAGGACTCCGTTTTTCAAGCGCTTTAGTAGAAAGCTCTTTATTGTTGAAGAACCAAGTAACATCGGCAACACTTTCTCTTGCTTTGCTGAGCTTTGCTTCATTTTCCTCTTGGGCAGCAGTAAGTTCATTATACTGACTCAGCTCAGCGAGATAGCTGCGGACGCTGCGCAAAGAGCCAAGACGCACATTGTCAGACTCTTGATTAAGCTCCGATACAATCTGATTCAACATCTCTAGTGCCTGATTGTAACGACTCAGCGTTTCCTGTACTTTAATCTCCCTACCTTCTACTAGAGTTTCTTCTACAGATCTCCCTATCTCCTGAAGCTTTTGCTTCATTCCTTCATCTCCAACCCCAAGCAGAGGAGAACGGAAACTTTGAATGAGCTGCTGCAGGTGTGTCCCTGCTATCCAGAGGGTAGAAGCCCTTGGATCTTCTTTAATCTCTAGTACTTCACTCTCTACTTTTTTTAAGTTGAGTTCCTTACTAGGAGGAAGCGTATAGACAACCACCTGGTTTTGCCTATCTTCTGTATCATAAGAGGGGCCAACCACACTGTATCCCCCTTGAGGGATTGGAAAACCGCTTAAGCTTAGAAAATAGATGGCAGATTGCTGTACACTTGCCTGAAGAGAGGAAAGATTTTGAGAAAGCTCCCCTTTTCCTTCACTTAATTCTTGGTGTTTATTCAAAAGCTCAAGATAACGGTACCTCTCATAAGAGGTTTCTGATAGCTGTTCCTTAAATCGCCCTGTAAAGGTAACCAAATTGTCATTTTGAGCTGTTTTCTGACTTTCATCCTTCTTGATAAGATCGAGATTCACCAGGTGCTCCACCTGATGACTAAAGGAAACCTTCCCTCCTTTTTCGCTCGTGATATTTTGTACCGTTAGGATAATCAAAATCACTGCTAAAATGAAAAGAAGAAATCCACCTGGAAACCCCCTTTTGGGTTCCTCTGTCTTATTTGGATTATCCATCCGCTTCTTAAATTTGTTTTTTAAATCATTTAGGGGATGCTTTGAACGACTAGGCCCCTTCACTTTTTCTATTACTAGGAGGGAATTTCTCAGGCAACTTAAAAATTTTAGAATTGCACTAACCACTTTTTGAAGAGGGGGTTATAATTTTCACTTTTGCAAACGCCCGTTTCCCTAATTTGGGCCATTTTTGAGCCAGTCTAGGAAAAAGCAAAGATGTAGCAATAAACTTGCCTTGCAAGGCGCTAGCGCTGTTTCTTAGAAACTCGCATCCCTGGCACTTAGGTGAAAGTTCACGCAGCTTGCCAAGCGTAAATAGGCTAGTATTAACCAAATACAAGCTCATTTGCGATCGCCAAACCGCAGCGCTTTGACATAGTCCGAGGTACGCGCATTTCCAGAAAGTAGCACTAATGTCGTAATTATACAGAAAACTCTTTTAAAATGAAGGATTTCATACCTCAAATCCTCACCGCCTGACAAAATTCCCTTCCTAGACCGGCTGCGACTTTGACAAACCAACTTCTTCTCTTGCCCATCCCCTCCGATCTCCGCTCCAAACTTCCCGATACGAACACTCCCTGGAACGTCAACCCCTCCCTGTTCAAACGGCTCAAAGAAAATCCCTCCTCCTCCTCTTTATACCGCAAAGAGACCCTAAGCTCCACTGACCCCGAATGGGAATTCGTCCACCACTATTTTAATCATGAGCGCCCTGAAAACCGGGCCATTGGCGCCATTCACTATATCTATAACAGCACCGTGACGCGCCAATTCGAAGCCACCGTCCCCGCTATCGAACGAGAAGCAGCTCTCCCTACTTATGCCCCTGGCTGGGAAAAGGAAGAACAGGCCCCCTTGCGCAAAAAAGTGATCCAAAGATGGCACACCCTCACTGCTTTTTTTTCCCCTTTCTCTTTAACCGGTAGTTCCCGCACCGATACCTTTACCCGCACCAAAATTCTTCCCCTCTGGCATGGCACCACCGAAAAAGTCTGCGATTCAATCGCCCAAACCGGCTTTACCTTCTTTGGCAAGCATAAGTTTTTGCAAGGCAAAACAGACACGACTAGCACCGACATTGGTTACTTTGGAAGCGGTATCTACTTTACCAACAGCGCTAAGTATGCTGCTGAAATCTACAGTAACGGCCATCTGATCCTTGCCTGGGTTATCATGCGCGAACCCTTTCCCGTCGTTGCCGATCGTCCTTCTCCTTCTAAGCCAACAGATATGGTTCTCTTAGAAGGAAGGGGCGCTTACCAAAACTACAATGCCCATTACATCCCCGTAGTCTCTGTTGACCCCACCAACACAAAGTGCGCTGTCTATTACCCCTGCACCGACACCCAAACCCCCGCCTGGGATGAATTGGTGATCTTCCAAAAAACCCAAGCCCTACCCCGCTTTTGGATAGAACTCACCGTCGACCTCCCTAAAACCCCTTCTGCTAAACCTCCTTCCTCCCCCACCCTTACCATTGCGGCTGTTTTGGATAAAATTGCCGAACTCCTCGACAACGAATCTGTGCAGCAAGACACAACTCTTTCCCAGCTGCTCGAAACGAGATTCGAAGACTTAGGCAAACTCGATCAAACTACTCCTCTTTCTCTTGAAGAGCACAGTTTCTATAATTCTATCTCGCGCCTCCTCGACCAAGCAGGCAAAGTGCGCAGCTTTGCTGCTAAACAACTCCTTAAACCAAAAGAAGATCACAAAGCAAAGGGACCGCTTCCTCTTTCTTCTCATAAAGTCTCCCCTTCCTTCCCTTTGTTTAGCGACCTAGAGGAGAGTGAACCTCCTAAAAAAATCCCCGAAGAAGAAAAAGAGAAAGGAAAATTCCCTAGCCTTGCTTCCCTCTCTCTTTCTTCTCCTAAAGCTTCTGCCGTGCCTGCGATAGCTTTTGGCAAAGCCGCCTGGGCAACATACTTTGGCGATATTGGAGAAGAGCCTCCCTTACCTGCCGATATTGATAAAATCCTTGCCGCCCCTTGTCCCGTTTGGTCGAGTTTTTGGTCTGGCAAACAAGTCCATCAAACTCATCTTCTGACATTAGTGCCGGCAAAGGTAAACGGAAGACCTCTTACCTTGGAAAAGTTAAGAAATTTAGTGAAAAGTCCCAAGGAAGGGCATAAGGCGCACTATAACGGTTTCTTCCCAGGAGGGAATGCAAACGACTCTCTAGAGAAAAATAGCTGGGTGCTCTTAACCCGCGATGTAATCCCTGATAGTCGCAGCAAGTCTTATGACGCCCAGGTCGCCTTAGTGGAGAAGCTCGCTAAGAAAGCGAAAGTTTCCTATGCGGTGCCGCACTTGATCGAGGTAGCCACCTCTCTTTTTATGCATCGCGTAAGAAGCGGAGAGTTCCTTTACGGTAATAGCCCTTTGACCTATACGCGCTGCCAAGAAAAGCACGAGGGAACTTCCCTTCAAATAGCCTGTGGCGGTTTTTCCTCTTCGTGGCTCTACGTCCCCGGCAAGTACGACTATTACAGCCCTGAGAATTGCGGCGTTGGAGCTGTGCGGAAATTTTAAGGCCTTTGGCCTTAGGTGCAACAGGATAAGTCGCATGTATCTAGTTACATAAAAGGAGGCCATCCTGAGAACTACCTATTCAACAGAAAGCAAGTCATGCGGGGATTGAGATAACTCAACTTCCGAAGCATTGACAGCAGTTGCATGAGCTGGAACAAAATAAACCCGTTGCTAGAAGCCTCGTTACAAAGAAAAACACGAGGGGCCAAGCTTTCTAAGATGATGAAGCCTGCAAAATCACTGGGCAAGAAATAGAAAAAGCAACCAGTGACCTCGTCGAGGTACAGACGGACAGCGCGTACAGAAAGATAAATGAGGGAGCCTGTGAGACCTATTAGAAATTAGGACGCTCTGCCAGAATGCTAGTGATTCAAGGACCTTAGCAATGTGCACTATCCATAATCAACAGAATGATGGAATACATAACATCCATTGATTGTCACAGTGCGCCACGAAGCGCATATTAACTAGTCGCTGAAAGAGCGATCAGGAAAGAGGTACCTGCCTCATCCTGTACCAAGTCTTGAAAACATGAAGGTAACAACATGGGTTAAGCGTAGACAGGGAATTTATAGGCCCTCAAA
>JACPWA010000127.1 GCA_016191565.1 Simkania negevensis
AATTTGAAGCCAATGCTTCCAGTGCTTCATAGGTCTTGGCAGAAAGGACGATCAAGTAGGGGGCTTCTTCTTCTATAACAGGAGAAAAATAGGGGGCTTCCTCAAGAATTGCATGAGCATTTGTGCCTCCTATTCCAAAAGAGCTCACGGAAGCACGTCTAGGTTGATTATTTGCATTCCAATCTTGTAATTGATTACTAATATAAAATGGCGATTCTTTAAAATCTATCTGCGGATTCAGGCAACTAAAATTAATAAGTGGTGGGATTTTTCTATGGTATATGGCCATTGCAGCGTTAATTAAACCAACAACGCCCGCTGCTTCCATGCAATGCCCTATGTTTGCTTTAACAGAACCCAAAGCACAAAAGTGTGTATCTTCAGTATGTTTTCTAAATGCTCTTTTTAAAGCCTCCACTTCAATTGGATCTCCTAAAGCCGTTCCTGTACCGTGAGTTTCGATATATCCTATCGATCTAGGATTGACCTCAGCCATCGTGAAAGCTGACTCAATAGCACTAATTTGCCCAGTTATACTGGGGGCAGAGTAACTGATCTTTTCTCCCCCATCATTGTTGATCCCATACCCTCTAATCACAGCATAGATATGATCTCGATCGGCCACAGCATCTTCTAATCTTTTTAAAACTACTACTCCAGCTCCATTTGATGGAACAGTTCCCTGAGCTAAAGCATCGAAAGGCCTACAGTGTCCGTCCGGAGAAAAAATCATCCCTTCTTCATAAAAATATCCACTTTTTTGTGGCACAAAAATAGAGACACCTCCTGCTAAAGCCATATCGCACTGATACGAAAGCAGATGATTGCAAGCATTGCAAATAGCAACAAGTGACGAAGAACACGCTGTTTGAATAGAAAGGCTGGGCCCTTTTAGATTTAATTTGTAGGAGACTTTCGTAGTAAAAAAATCCGGTTCGTTACCAATACGAACTAAATACTCCTCAATTGAACTCATCAACTCTTTGTGGGAAAGTAGGTTATGCAAAAAATAGGTACTTCTTCCGGTCCCTCCATACACTCCTATCGAGCCTTTATAACGATCGGGATCATAGCCTGCATCTTCTAAAGCTTCATGGGAACATTCTAAAAACAATCTGTGCTGAGGATCCATAAGCTCACTTTCTCGATGAGAAATCTTAAAAAAATCACCATCAAAAAATTCTATATCCTCTAAAATCCCTCTTCTTTTGACATAAAAATCAGAGCTTACCCTTGCTTTGCAACTCTGTTTGGATGTTAATTCATCATCCGAAAAGAGTGTAGAAGACTCTTTTCCCAAAGAAATATTCTCCCAAAAGGTTTTATGATTGCCTGCACCCGGAAATCTGCCGGATATCCCAACTATCGCAATCCCATGAATTACTAAATCATCCATGTCCATCCGTTATCTTGTTTTCTTAAATTTCCCAAAGGAAACTTTTTTTTGATCCTTGAATTCCATCTCTGCAAAAACCCTTCTTTCATTCTGTTTATTCTTAGAAATAAAATCTGCTAACATTGAAATTGTAGAATTCTGAAACAGGTCAGCCACACTCAATTTAAATCCTAAAATACTCTCTAAAACAGTTTGCATTTCAACGATTTGTAAAGAATCCCCTCCTAAATCAAAAAAATTATCCTTCACACCAAATCTGTCATGACCTAATAATCTATGCCATACACCGAATAAAGTTTTTTCTACTTCCGATGAAGGTAGAGTTAAAGGAAGGCTTGATTCACTTATGGAAAGGTGCAGCAAAGCATTCCGATCTATCTTTCCATTGGGAGTAAAGGGCCAATCTTTAATTCTAATAATTTTTGAGGGGAGCATATAATAAGGAAGGCTATCCTTTAAAAATAGTTGCAAATCCACTGCTTGAACAGATGCAGATCCAGAGGAAAAATAGGCGATTAATCGCTTGTGACCATCTAACTCCTCTGTAACAACTACAACAGCTTCACTGACATGAGAATGCTGCAGAATCATGTGTTCAATTTCTCCGATTTCAATCCGATATCCCCGTATTTTCACCTGATAATCCATTCTACCAAGAAATTCGATATTTCCATCATTTAGAAAACATCCAAAATCTCCAGTTCTATAAACAGAAACATTTCCGATTCCCTTAATGGGAAAACTAATGAACTTCTCTTTGGATAAGGCATCTTGATTGAGGTATCCCCTTGCAAGCCCCTTTCCCCCTATAAAGATCTCTCCTTTCTCTCCTAAAGGCACTGGCTCTCTATTTTCGTCCAAAATATAAACCTGAGTTTGTGGTAACGGCTTACCGATGGATACTTTTTCCATTTTCTGTGTAAGGGGATCATATAATTTTGCTATAGTAGCCCCGACAGAGTACTCAGATGGGCCATAAACGTTATGTAGAATGGCGTTAGGCGCTAATTTTGCATGAGACTGCAAAAGCTTGGTTGAAACATTATCACCCCCTAAATCGACAACTTGCAAAGAAGGAAGCTCTAAATTTTTGCTCAAAATCAGCGAATAAAAGGAGGGGACGCACAGTGTGTAGTTGATTTGATATTTTCTGATGAAATCCCCAATCTCTCCAAAGTCAAGGGCTATTCCACCTTTCGGAATACACACAGTGCCTCCTAAAGCCAACGAATGCACTATAACAAGCAAACTCGCATCAAAACTGATGCTGCCTGCCATAAGAGAAATCAACTTATTAGGATGCTTTGATTCATAAACCAGAGCAGCGTGAAATAACGCTTGGTGTTCAACTAAAATTCCTTTCGGCTTACCCGTTGATCCCGAAGTATACATAATATACGCAGGATCCTGAGGCGAGGCGCTATAATTAGATTCTAGTTTATGACACTCAAAACACTCATTAATTAAAACAACTAATGAACTAGAGAACAAGTCCTTTAAACCCTCTTGCGTCAATACAAAAAGGGGGCCAGAATCCTCAACCATGGCTTCTATCCGGCTCAAAGGATAGCTAGGATCAATAGGCAAGTAGACACATCCAGCTCTGAATATTCCGAGGATCGCAACCAAAAGTTCCAAACTATTATGTAAACTCAACCCTATAATCGACTGGGGCTTTGCTCCTTTCCGATGCAATAAATTTGCTACCTGTAAAGACCTATGATCTAATTGCTTATAAGTTAGCTTTTCATCTTCAAATATAACAGCAATCGCCTGAGGATCTTTTCTGACCTGAAAATAAAATAGATCGCAAATCCGGGTTCAAAATCATCACCCACCATTTGAATCGTGGAAGTGATACCCCTTTTGCAAGAACATACCCCGAATAGACTCTACGAGATAGATTTGGTGCAATTCTTGTGGCTCGATTCGGATCCATGATTGCCCCCGATCGGGGATGAGTATCCACCCCAAATCCCCAAACCAAATTCAATCCG
>JACPWA010000115.1 GCA_016191565.1 Simkania negevensis
GGAACTGAGATAACAGGACGTCGGCGCGCTGCGGAAAGTACCTGGTCAGAAGCCGATCTCGCTCCCTCACCCACTCGACGTCGCGAGTGTAAGGAGGCTCGCGGCGGCGGTCGCCCCACTTCAGCGCGGAGCTTTTTGCAAGAGGGAGAGGTACCGCGGCAGCTTTCTACCCCTTCTCACTATGCCTATTTGAAAATTGCAGAAGGATGTCGCAAAAGATGTTCCTATTGCATCATTCCAAAGATTAAAGGACCTCTAAAAAGCAAGTCAATAAAACAGGTGCTAAGAGAATTTCAGGTACTGCGTAAAAATGGAGTGAGTGAAATTATCCTAATTGCGCAAGACCTAGGTGATTTTGGCAAAGATGTGGGTTTTAAAAAAAATAAAGGGCTGATTGCTCTCTTAGAAGAGATTTTGAAAGAGGAGGGAAACTTTTGGCTCCGCTTTCTCTATCTTTATCCTGATGAAATTGATGACGAGATGATTGCCCTAATGAAAAGAGATTCTCGGATTTGCCCCTATCTCGATCTTCCGATTCAACATATCAACAATGAAATTTTGAAAGCGATGCATCGAAAAACAAGTCGAGAAGAAATCATTTCAATCATCACTCGGCTACGCAAGGAGATTCCAGAAATTTCGATTCGAACTAGTCTGATTGTGGGCTTTCCTGGAGAGACAGAAAAAGAGTTTGAAGAATTAGTTGATTTTGTGAAGGAATATCCTCTTGATCAAGTGGGGATCTTTGCCTACTCAAGGGAAAAAGAATCTCATTCCTATTCTCTGCTGGGTCAGGTCGAAGAAGAGGTGAAGCAAAAGCGAAGAGAGAAGCTAGCTAAAGTACAGCAGGCAGTATTAAAAAAACATCTCAAGAAAAAGATCGGTCAGAAACTAGAAGTAGTAGTCGAAGGATATCATCTAGAATCTCCCTTCTTAATGCGAGGGCGACACCAAGGGCAATGTCCCGAAATCGATGGAGAAGTGATCATCAATGATGGAAGAAAAGTCGATGCGTTTGGCAAAAAATATTTGGTGGAAATTACGGATGTTTCTGGTTATGATCTAGTGGGAAAAGTTATTAAACGGATAGTGTAAATATGGAGGAAAGAATGGAAAGGACAATAGCGATAGATGGACTTTTTTCTTTAAAAGTAAGAGCTTTTGCACAATCTGTCTTGCAGGTGGTTTTAGGAAATCTTTTTCTTATTGCTTGCGCTAAACTCAGTGTTCCTTTACAGCCTGTTCCTATGTCACTCCAAAGTTTTGCTATTTTTGTTCTAGCGGTTACCTTAGGAGGGAAAAAAGGTTTTTTTGCGGTCCTTTGTTACCTTATTGAAGCAACACTGGGCCTTCCTGTTCTTGCCTCCAAAGTGAATCCTCTCTGGCTTTTTGGTCCCACAGCGGGATATCTGATCTCCTATCCGTTTGCTGCCTATTTCATGGGGAAAATGATCCACGCAAGACAAGAGATCTCCTCTCTTTGGGTGGTCTTTACCTTCTTTTGTGGTAAGCTTTTGATCTACTCTCTAGGAGTCATTGCCCTTTCTCGCTTCGTTGGTTGGCAACAGAGTGTTGTTTTAGGAGTCTATCCTTTTATGGCATTAGCTGGGCTCAAAGTGCTTTCTGCAGCTCTTTTCTGCGGCATTTGGATCAGGTGGAAAAGTCGTTTTAATTTAACGAACTAATACTTTTTCTTTCTGCTCAAGTCTCTGGATCGAAAGGGTAGCGCATAATGCCGCGCTCATTAGATAAAGGGCAGGGGCAAAGCTCCACCCTGTCATTTTGTAGAGCCATAAGGAGAGGCTACAGGCAGGCTCTCCGATCAGTTGTGAACCAATGGCCACACCTAAAGAAAGAAGGGTATAGCGATGAACCTTTGGAATTTTCTCTTCCGCCCAGGCATAGAAGGGAGCGGAAAACCCCACTCCGATGATCACATAAAAGATGCGCACCAGAGTGATGGTGAGAAGAGAGCTATTTTCTAAAATGGTAAGAAGAGGAATAGAAAACAGAAAGGCAAGACTGGAGAAAAAAAGCATCATCTTTTCTTTAGCAAAGCGAAGAGAAAGAAAACCAAAGAGGGGAAGGAGAGAGAAGTCAAGGATGAGTATCCAGGTATTGATCTGCATGATTTCACTTTTTGAATAAGAGGTGATGAGAGGAAGATACCCATTAAACATCGAGGTGACAAAATAAAAGGTGCAGTAGGAGAAGCCAGAAACAAACAGAAGAGAGATAAAAAGTTCTTTAGATTGCCAAAGGAGTTGAAAAGTAGAAAAAATGGGAGCTCTTTTCTTGTTTTCTAGCAAAGGTTCTTTTGCAAACTGACGAATGTAAAGGGCAATGATTGCTGTAAAAGCTCCTCCAAAATAGAGAGCTCTCCAATATGTTTCAATTAGATGGTACATGCTGAGAATAGTAACAGCACATGAAGCAAGAAGGATTCCTAGCATGGTCGAAGCGCTGTAAAGGCTGCTTAAAAAGCTTTTTCTTTCCTTTTCAGTATTCTCCAAGATAAGGAGAGCTCCTCCTGTGGTTTCTCCTGAGGCAAAAAAGTTTTGCAGAAGACGTCCTAATGCGAGAAGAATGGGGGCCCAGATCCCTCCCTTTCTAAAAGTAGGGAGGGCGCCCATTCCAATCGTAGTCAGAGCCATTCCTGAAAGAGTGTAAAAAACTGAAAGAGTGTAAAAAAGGGCGGTTTTTCTCCCTTTAAGATCACCCAGCCTTCCAAAGACAAGAGCTCCTAAGGGTTTGGAAAGAAGGCCCAGGGGCATAATCCCATAGGTTAGAATAAGGGCGGTGATGTGACTTGCCTGTGGAAAAAAAAGGGGAGCAATGAAGGGAGCAAGGAAAGCAAAAAGCGCTTTATCATAATGCTCAAAGATATTGCCGAGCAAAGAAGAAAAAAAATTAGTAGAGAAAATAACCGACTTTTTAGACAACTTCCCTCCGCTGGCACGACCCAGATCAGGTAATAGACTCCTTTCGAAACTCCATTTATTTGCCAAGATAGCGATTTTTGCCATCTCTAAAAACCGATTTTTTCAGCCATGTGTTCCCACATTGTCTTCAAAATCGTTTTTAAGACCTGTCTAAAACGCGCCATTTTTCCAAACAAAGCGAGTTTCGAAAGAAGTCTAATACTAAATGTAAGAAATAAAAATCCTAAAGTAGATCGCCTAACATGTCACCTTCGAGAGATCTTTTCTCGTTAATGTTTAAAAACATGAGGCTCGAAAAGATCTCTTAAATTTGTCACGTTATTCGAACCAATTTAGTCATTTTATTTCTTACATTTAGTATTAGAAAGTGTTTCAAAGTTCTAAAAAGGCTTTTTGGACCATTTTTCGCCACTTTTTTGGTTGATCCTTGCCCTACTTATTCTAGATATATGCTGTGGATCAGTCAAAAAATTAGCAAAAAATGTTCTCAAAAATCCTTCATTTTCGAGCTTTGAAATACTTTCTTATTAACCTCAGTTGCCCAAAGGAAACCATTTTATATGTCATTTAAAGATCTTAATTTATTAGCGCAGCTTCTCCGTGCTATTGAAGAACAAGGCTACAGCGAACCTACCCCCATTCAAAAAGAGGCTATTCCGATCATCCTAGAAGGGAGCGACCTCATGGCCGGTGCTCAAACAGGTAGTGGAAAAACAGCGGGATTTACCCTTCCACTATTGCAACATTTAATGAAACGCTACAAAGGCGCTACTCCTACCCGGCGCACCTTAAGAGGCCTTATTCTTGTGCCAACCCGTGAGCTAGCGGCTCAAGTTGCGACCAGTGTTAGAGATTACGGTAAGTATTTACCACTAAAATCGACAGTGATTTTCGGGGGTGTTAATATCAACCCCCAAATTAGAAACTTGCGCATTGGAGTAGATATTGTCATCGCTACTCCTGGTCGTTTACTCGACCATGTAACGCAGAAAACAGTGGATCTTTCCAGGATAGAAGTGGTTGTGCTTGATGAAGCTGATAGGATGCTTGATATGGGCTTTATTCATGATATTCGAAAGATTCTTGCCCTTCTGCCTAAAAAGCGGCAGTCTCTTTTATTTTCGGCGACCTTTTCTGAAGAGATTAGAAACTTAGCAAGAGGGCTTTTAACCTCTCCTAAAACTATTGAAGCAGCTCGTCAGACTCTCACTGCTGAGCTGATAGAGCAAGTGATCCATCCGGTAGATAATAGGCGAAAACAGGAGCTTCTTGCTTTTCTCATTCACTCAGAAAGTTGGAAACAAGTTTTAATCTTTACCCGCACTAAGCATGGCGCTAATAAGCTTGCCCAGTTCCTGAGTGAAGAGGGGATTTCAGCTACTGCTTTTCATAGCAATAAAAGCCAATCAATCCGCACAAAAGCGTTATCTGACTTTAAAAAAGGGGCTCTACGTGCTTTAGTCGCCACAGATATAGCTTCGCGAGGGATTGATATTGATAAACTCCCCCATGTAGTGAATTTTGAACTTCCTCATGTGCCTGAGGATTATGTACACCGAATTGGTCGTACGGGACGTGCTGGTAAGGAGGGAAAAGCAGTTTCTCTCGTTTGCGTCGATGAACGAAAGCTACTCCGAGATATTGAAAAACTTTTAAAATGTAGCATTCCTAACGTGATTGTCCGGATTGGAATTCCAAGATCGTCAATTTCCGGCTGAACTATCTCGCTTCGCGCATCGCGCACGTCACCGGCCTCGCAGCGCCCGTTGCCACCCCCACCGCCACCAACGTCCCTCCGGTCGCGCCCACCGCGGCCCCCGCAGTCCCGC
>JACPWA010000128.1 GCA_016191565.1 Simkania negevensis
AGACTGAACTCATGAAGCCTCTTTTAGATGCTTTGCTACAAAAGGGCCGGCAGCTTCAGCACAATGGAGAGCCGGTTACTTTCACTGCTCTCTATCCTAAGGAAAAAGATCTTCATGATCTTTATTACAAACTCCTTCGTGGTACAAACAAGTATACAACAAAAAGCCCATCTTCTCCAAAAAATGAACCCATATCTCTAATAGGAATTCCTCCCCTTACTGACTTCTTTTCGCTAGAAAAGAAGAGACAAGTTTCTATTAATTTTCCTTTTGCTCCTCTTGTGCTCCTTGAAGTCCTTTTTGGGCAAGAATCGGCCCAAGCGATTTACACCAAAGAAAAAGAATATCAAGAGAAGAAAATAGTCCAAGATTCTGAAAAAAACAAAAAAAAGGCGCCACCTACTCTTTCTAAAGATGAATTAATCGCTATTATTCAAAGCAATTCTTTCTCTTCCTCTGCACAGATTGTGGACATTTTAAGTTTTAGCCAAAAGAAAAGGGGAAAAGTAGAAGTCGAGGAGGAGAATACTATTGGAATGGTAGTGCGAGAAAGCACATCTGACTAGTTTTTAAGGCAAGAATCAAATAACAGAGTAAACTCTGTCCCTTTCCCTAATTCAGAGCGCACAGAAATCTCTCCTCGATGCTTCTGAACGATCAGCTTTACAATAGAAAGACCCAGCCCTGCCCCTCCTAATCTTCTAGAATGAGCTTTATTAACCGTATAGAAACGATCAAAGATAAAATCGAGATCTTTCTCAGGGATGCCGATTCCTTGATCTGCTATCTTCAAAGAAACTTTCTCCTTTGTTTCTTCAATAGTAAGGAGAATTTTCGCTAGAGAAGAAGAGTACTTTATCCCGTTCTCAAGAAGGTTAAGAAGGGCTAGCTCAAGAAAATCGGGATTTGCCAAGATCGGAATCTGATCTTTGTTTCTAAGCATCTCAATGCGCACTTCTGGATGAAGGAATAAAATTGTCTGGATCGTATTTTCCAGAAGAGAAACAAGATCGCATTCTTGCAGATTGCTCAAAGGATGCCTATCGAGGTCAGCCAAGGTAAGAAGATTTTTCACAAGGTTGTCCATCCTTTCACAATTTCTCACAATCTTTTCTGTAAAATCTTCTAACATTGCTTCTGAAATTTCGGGGAGATCTCGCATAGTTTCAGCAAATCCTTTAATAATGGTAATCGGGGTGCGAAGTTCATGCGAGGCGTTAGCAATAAAATCTCTACCCATCTGCTCTACTCTTTCATGAGAGGAAGAATCGGAGATGGTCAAAACAAAATATTTCCCTTTTTGCAACGGGTAAACTTTTATCTCAAAAGCTTCTCCTAACAGGGAAAAACTTGTGGAAAGAACGCTCTGTTTCTCAAAAGCACGTTGCAAGAGATTGTGACATTCTGCAAGAAGAAGAGGATGAGTCTCTGATCGATATTCAAAAAAGGTAGAAGAAAGAAGAGAAGAATTCTCGAAAGAAAAGAGCTTTTCTCCTTGTTTGTTGAAGTAAAGTATCTTCCCCTCTTGTGTAAAGAGAAAAGCCTTTTTGTCACAAAGGTCAAGCATCTCGAAGAAAGGGTTTTTAATTTTCTTCTCTTTTTTTCTATAGAAAGGGAAAAAGTTGCTAAAGATTTTCATCATTTAAATATAAAATAAAGGAAAAAGATAACAGGGCTATTCTTTTCCTTTCCCTTTATTTCCCCAGCGCAGCTATTTCAGACCGAATAGAGGATTCCTCTATCCTTGTACAGCCATGTCTTGATCGCAATGAAGGAGTAATAGAAATATGGACATCTTGTCCTAAATCGTTTAAGAAACGAAAAAGCCTTTCTAAAGAAAAATTAGTTAAATAGCCACGTAATAGTAAAGAGATTTTAGGTTGGTCAACCTTTAAAATTTTTGCAGCCTTAGCCTGAGTAAGCCTCTTTTTCTTTATGATATTTCTTATTTTCCGCGCAACCTTTGCCTTAGCTAAAGCTTCTTCAGGGTTAGGCACTTCCAAATCAGCAAAAACATTCCCTGAACTCTCTTCATATTCTATCTTTTTTTTCATAATTTTTTTATTCTCCTTAATATTTTTATGAAATTGGCTTGCATCTTTTAAACGCTTTTTTATTAGTTCAATTTCCTGCTTTGGTGTAGCAATACCTGTTTTTGATTTTTTTTGAAATGCATACAATACAAAAACAAAGCTTTGAAATTCTACGGTATATACTACCCTATATGTACCACTTTCATCATTTTCTCTAATTTCCAAGACTTTTGCACTTCCCAGTCCACTAAGCATCTTGGTTCTCTCAGGTCTTAGATTCAACTGAGCTAGATGTAAAGCATAGCCTATAGCTCTACGCAGGCGCTCTGGAAATCCTTTTAAATCACTTCGACTAGATCCAATCCAAATAAGTCGCTTCACTTGCTTTGTTCTCCGGTTGGAGTTATACCTGAACAGGCATATTAAAACAAGTGAGGTTATTTTTGAAATAAAAATGTAAATTTTATAACGAAAGCGATCCTTTCAGCCCTTTCACCTCATAAATGGGAACTGGCTCTGTAAATCCCTTGAGAGTAATGGGGGGAAGAGAGCTTACTTCTAAAATATTTTTTACACTTGCTTCCTTTAAAGTTTCTTCAGAAATTAAAATCTGCATCCCTTTGGCATGAGAACAGAGGCGAGCGGAAAGATTGACATTAGCACCTAAGACGGTATAGTTAAGTCGATCGTCTGCTCCCATATTCCCCGCGACCACTTCTCCCGTGTGGATCCCAATGCCCATTTCGATTAGAGGGAGACTTTCTTTCTTCCGCTCTAGATTCCATCCTTCCAAAGCTTTTATAATTCCAAGCCCACTTTTAATCGCTCTAAGAGGACTCTCTTTCTTTTGGAGAGGAACGCCAAATAGGGCCATTACCTCATCACCCACATATTTATCGATCACTCCTCCCTGTTCATCGATCACTTTTGAAACTTTGGTCATACAGCCGTTAATCAGTTGAATCACCTGCTTTGGATCCATCTTTTCTGTAATTGCTGAGAAGTTGCGGATATCAGCAAAAAGAACAGTAACCCGTTTCTCCTCGCCACCAAGCTGCACATTTCCTTTTAAAACCTCTTCAGCGATCTCTTTCGATACTACTTTGTTGAGCACTCCTCGCATTTTTTCTTTTTCTTGCAACCCTTTCACCATCTTGAAAAAGGAGTGGTATAAGGTATAAATTTCATCATGCCGCTTACTTCTTGGTTGCTCAGGAAAGACAACTGCATGGATCCCTTCTGTTTCTACGGTATTTGTTACTCGTGCTAGATGAGAAATGGGCTTTGTAATTCTTCGTGCAATATTATTTAGCACAAGAAGCACAAAGAGGAGCCCTCCGATTGAAGCAAGGCGCATCTGGAGAGAGATTCTCTGAATAAGCTCTTTGGATTTTTCATTGATCGAATCAATAAAGGCAAACTCTATCTCCTTGGGATTAAAAATAAAAAAATGAAGATCCATTTCTTTATAAGGAGCTAGGTGAAGAAAAAAATATTCCTTTCCGTCAACTGTGATTTCCCCTGAAGAGGAGGAAAGGAGTTTGTCAGTAGCAATCCCATACCAGGGAGAATCGATAAGAGAATTACCTTCACGGCTAGTAATAGAAATAACCCTACGGTCTGAAATAAAAAGTGCTTGCTGCCCTGTTGCTCTTGCCAGCGATCCAAGAATTGTATTTCCACTTGTAGCAATGGTTAAATATCCGACCCGGCTTTTTCCCTCTTTGCCTGGAGATACTAATTTTAGGCTGTTTCCAAAAAAAACATGCTTCACTTCTGGAGGATCGATGATATCGAGATGGTCTTCCAAAAAACCTTTCGAAAGGCTTTTTATCTTATGAGCTCCTTTTTCCACATCATAGGCAGGGGTCTTTAAAAATACAGAGCTGCTGCTGAGAGCCTTGCCACAAAGGTTTTGTGGATCGACTACCCCCATTCCTAGAGGAGTGTTAGGACTAGCAGGATCTCTGCCGAAAAACTGCGAGTTGATTAAGATAGAAAGGCCCCAGATAAGACCAATTTTATTATATTCTTCGATAGCATTTCTCACATAATAGGCAATCTTCTCTTCTTTGTTTTGCTCAGCTTGAGAAGCGCTTTCGTCTGTTTTACTCTGAATAAAAGAATATTCTTGCCCCTTTCTTTGCTTAAGCGCCTCTTTGACTCTCTTTTGAAACTCTTCTTCTCTAGGAATGGAAGCCAGATCTGATTGCAAAAACTCCTTAGCACTGATCAGCTTATCTACAATTTTTTTTAGGAGGTGTTCTTCAGCAGAAACAGAAACCCATTTTAAAAAGGGCTCTAAAAGATTGATGGAAAGAGCAAGGGCCTCTCCTCCCATCTGTTTACTTTCAAAGTTTTGAATGGTTTCGGGGGTAAAAAAGATATAATAGGTTTCATCTGAGCGATTGAGAGATACTTTGTTTTCCGCATGAAGAGTGCTGACATTAAAAGGGATCCCAATGTAGGGTCCGTTCCACTTCTCTCCAAATGCTTCCTGTTTTATTGCTACTAGATCTATCCCTTCCTTTAGAGGAAAATGGAGGGTATTTGCTAGTTTATGGGATTTAACGAGAATCTGAGACATTAGCATCCCTTCATTGGTATGCTGAACAAAATCAATCCACTTATCAGTGATCATTAAAGAGGAAGCAGCAAGATAGGAAGGGTGGGATAGATTTTCTTCCGTTGGCTCAAATGCTCTCCTGACCATCGGATAAGTAGCCACCCCTTGTAAAACAGCATCCACCTCTGCCTGGATTTTCCAAAGAACATCGGATAGGTATTTCTCGATGGCTTTTCTTTTTTCTTCGTTGACCTTGTAGAGCTGGTCAAGTAGATCTTTCCGCGTCTTTCCGAGGCTTTTTTTGGTTGCTG
>JACPWA010000129.1 GCA_016191565.1 Simkania negevensis
GAAACACTTATTGCTGATGCTCCCGAAGAGGAAAAAGCAACATAACTTTACATGAAGAAAAAAGCTGCGGTTATCTGCGCAAGTGGGATAGGAGATGGGCTGCTGATGATGATTGCAGCTCATCAATTAGAAAGGGGGGGACATGAGGTTACAATATTTCATGATCAAAAAGATTCCCTTTCCTCTTTATTTAAAACATCTCAGTTTGAATCCCATCCTCCCTACGATTCTCTTGAAAAGAGGTTGAACGAATTTGATCTACTTCTCGTGGAAAACGACCATTCTAAAAGAGCCTATGCTCTTTTTTCTCTTCGCGATGAAAAAAAACTAAAAAACATCATTTTTTTCTTTCCTACTCCTTCTAAAAAAAAGGGGGATCGCGACTTTCTCTTTAACCCCAAGCTGTCAGTTGCTTCTAACATTGTGAAAGGATGTGAAAAAGCGCTTCACCTTAAACATGTCACCAAAGAAAATGGCCTTTCCCTTCCAACGGAAGGGAGCTACCGCAAATACTCAAATCGGATTGTGATTCATCCCACAAGCAATGATAAAAAAAGAAACTGGCGGGCCTCCCAATTTCTTAGATTAGCAAAAAAGCTGATGCAGGAGGAATGTTCAGTTGCCTTTTCTCTCAGCCTTGAGGAACGAGAAGAATGGCTATTTGTAGAGAAAGAGGGGGTTTTTCTTCCCTCCTTCCAATCGCTTGCTGAAGTGGCACGTTACATCTATGAATCGGGAGCGTTTATTGGAAATGACTCTGGTCTAGGGCATCTCGCTTCTAATCTTAAAATCCCTACCCTAACAATCTCTGGAAATCCAAAAAGAGTGCGCCTCTGGCGCCCTGACTGGTTCATTGGAGAAGTAGTCACCTTGCCCTTCCCTCTTCCTAATTTTAAAGGAATTCATTTGCCTCTTAGGGAAAATTTTTGGCAGTATTTTATTTCCGTTCATCGTACACTTAACGCCTTTCATCAATTAAAAAAACGGGAACATTATGCAAGCTGCTGTACTTAGCGCTGAAGGGATCGGAGACGGGCTCATGATGATGATCGCCTCTCATCGCCTCTTTACAAGAGGATATAAAGTGACCTCTTTTCACAATCAGCTCCATGAACTTTCCTCCTGGTTTCCCTATCATCAATTTAAAAAGCGCCCCTCTCTCGTCCATTTAGAGCAAGAACTTTTCCCCTTTGATCTGATTGTGCTCCAAAATGACAATTCCCCTCTCTCTTTTCAAGTGGTCGATCTCTACCAAAAAGGAAAACTCCAGAATTTAAGTATCTTTTATTCAAGCTACGAGGAAAATAAACACGCCCCTCTTACATCCTGGGACCGCACCTTCGACCGGAATTGCCCCATGGCAGAAAATATTGCAAAGGCCATTGCTAGCATCCTTCAACTTAAACAAATTTCTAAAAATAATGGGATTGTTCCTCCTGTAGGACTAGTTCATCAAAAATACCCTCGTCGTGTTTTAATTCATCCCACAAGCACCACACCAAAAAGGACTTGGAGCAAGGAAAAATTCATAAAAGTGGCTACTGTTTTGAAGAAAAAAGGATATGAGGTGGCCTTTTGCGTAAGCCCAAAAGAGAGAAGCGAGTGGCTTTTCCTTTTAGATCTGGGTTTTCTTCTTCCTGAGTTTCCAACTTTAAGTGATCTTGCCACCTTTATTTATGAGTCAGGATTTTTGATTGGAAATGAATCGGGAACGGGCCATTTAGCTTCCAACCTCTACATCCCTACTCTGATTGTAGCCAGCTGTTATAAGCAGATGGCCCTTTGGCGCCCCGGCTGGCTCTCTGGAAAAGTGCTCACCCCATCCCCTTTCATCCCAAACTTCAAAAAGATCCGCCTTAGAGAAAAAAAATGGCAGTTTTTTCTGACATCTCGTGCCCTCCTTAAACACTTTTACCTCCTTTCCAAAGAATATGAAAACAATTAAGTTCCTTTTACTTACCCTTCTCAGCCCCCTCCTTGCCTTTGCTACACTTAATGGAAATAATGACTTTCAGGTTTGGAATAAGGATATTCTCTCAATTCGACTCATGGAAGATGGAGATTTTTATGGAGAATTTGAGTGCCGCTTTGGAGACCATGCCACCAAGCTTTACTATAAACATGTCCATCTTCAATTCCTCTATACTTATAACTCTTTTTTCACTATCGGCCCTGGCTATCGTTGGATCTATTCCCTTGTAAAAGGGCAGTTCGCCCTTACAACCTCTCCCCTTCTCGATCTCATCTTCTCTGCTTCCCGAAATGAATGGAGATTTTCTTCTCGAAGCAGAATCCAACTTCTTCATCCCTCTGATCGTGCAGGAGGAAATCGTCACTGGCTTTATAGGCAGAAATTCTCTTTCTTTACCCCCTGGAAATGGACCAGCTGGAAGATCA
>JACPWA010000130.1 GCA_016191565.1 Simkania negevensis
ATTAAAGACGACGGCTCAAGCTTCAATAAAGACGACTTGACAAATGTTACCCAACGCACTTTGCAAATAATCATACCTCGCAGCCAATCTCCGGGTCTTGGGATGCCTGAAGTGATCGAAGAGCGTTACTTAGATCTTAATACCTTCGAAGAAAAACTCCTTAAAAAAACGATCCAGACCTATTCTTCCAGCTCGCAAATTATCCGCCAAGAGATCTATGACGCTAATGACTCCTTCTGCTATAGCTTAAGTACCTCTTATAATGCAATGGGACTTCCCGAAATCCAAAGCAATCCCTTAGGACAAATAACACACATTCAATCTGACCCTCTTGGTAATCCCATCCGTATAGAAAAACCGGATCAAGAACTCACAACACTTCATCGGTATGACTGCAGCAACCGCCTTATTCAAACTACTGAAAAAAATACTCGGAAAGAAGATCGCACGATTTATCACACCTATGATGGAAAACATAATCGAATTTCCACTACCGATCCTTATGGCAATACAACCCATTTTACTTATGATGCATTCGGCAATATCCTCACCACTGAGCTTCCGCCTGTTACCGGTAAAGCCTGCATCCACACTAAAACCTACAACAGCCTTTATCAAGAAGTCTCCTCGACAGATCCCAGAGGATATAAAACACAAATCCATTCCACTATCCGCAATAAACCCTGTCGAATTATCCATCCCAACGGTTCTGAAGAAATCCGCCATTATAACCTGAATGGGACTCTAAGAGATAGCATCGACCAAGAGGGGACAAAACACCTCTATACTTATGACATATTTGAAAACATTCTTTCTAAAAAAATTTACTCTTCTAAAGACGAGCTTCTTTCTGAAGAAACATTTACCTATGATGCCTTTCACCTTTTGAGTCAAACAGACCCTGAAGGAAATACTACTACTTATTCCTATGATGGAGCCGGCCGTAAAATAGCAGAAACTCTTATAAGTCATTTTGGTACGGAAGAGATCATTTATATTTACGACTCCCTTGGAAGGCTTCAGAAGACACAACAAGGTGATCTGGTTTTTATCCAAGAACATGATTTACTTGATCGAATCATTGAAGAGAGAGAAGAAGATTTAATTGGTAATATTATTACCCGCACTCTCTATGGTTATGACGCTGTAGGCAATAAGACCACTATCACCCGATTTACACCATCAGGACCTTCTACAACCACGACAAAATATGACACCTTCCAAAGGCCTATCTGCATCGAAGATCCTTTAGGCAATATCACCACCATTCAGTATGAAGACCTGCCCGTCCACCGAAAAATTACAACTGATCCGATGAAAGTGCAAACTATCGAAATTTTCAATGCTCAAGGGGCCTTAACATCTTTAGAAAAAAGAGATCCCTCCAATAAGCAAATCCTTTATGAAAAATACTCATACGATCTATCGGGCAATCTCATCCATAAAGAAAGCTGTAACATCTCGACAACTTGGATCTATGGCCCAAATCAACAACTTCTTTCACTTACAGAAGCTGCAGGCTCTCCCGAACAACGCACTACCACCTATACCTATACACCAAGTGGCCTTATTAAATACCTTTACAAACCGGATGGAACTACAATCACCCATACCTACGATCCACTCGGACGCCTTATCCATATCACCTCTTCCGACAATACTTGCTCTTATACCTATCACTATAACAGGCTTGGTCAAATCCAATCGGTTGAAGATCACATCCACTTTTCTACCATCTACCGAACCTATGATCCTAAAGGGCGACTCCGCAGCGAAACACTTCCGTATAACAAAATTCTCATAAGCAACTACAATAGAAGTGGACAACGGATCCAGCTCATACTTCCTGATCAGTCCTCTATCCGCTACTTCTACTACGGAACCTTGCTAACCCAAATTAAGCGCTATTCCTCTTCGGATGAGCTCCTTTATACCCATCGATATCTCACCTATGACCTTTCTGGCCATCTCCTTTCTCAGCAGCTCATTAATAATCAAGAAATGCATTTCACTATTGACTCTCTTGAGCGTCCTATTTCAACTGAATCTTCTTACTTCACCCAACAGATTACTGCTTACAGCCCTGTCGGTACAGTGCTTCAAACTCTGACCCAAAATACTGTTGCCAACTATCGATATGATATCCTGAACCAGCTTGTTGAAGAACCCAGTCATACCTATACCTACGATTTCTACCATAACCGCCTTTCTAAAGACAATGCTTTCTATACCTATGATCACCTCCATCAAATTCTTAATACTTTCACCTATAACCTTAACGGCGCCCCCATCCTCCATGAAAACACCCGTTATACCTATGATGCCTTCGATCGATTAAACTCTATCGAAACCCCAACAACCCGCCACACCTTCACATATGATGCCTTCCACCGACGGCTTTCCGACATTTCAGATTCTACTCAATACTTTCTCTATGACGATCAAAACGAAATCGGCTCTTACGATATAAATCATAACCTCTGCCAACTTCGCATCTTGGGTGTTGGTCACGGTGCCGAAATTGGCGCAGCAATAGCTCTTGAGCTAGATAATACCCTTGTTATTCCCATCCATGATCTTTTTGGTAACATCATTACCCTCATCGATCCATATACCAATATCCCTCTTGCCACCTACGAATACACAGCCTTTGGCGAACAAAAAAATGCTGCTTCAGTCCACAACCCTTGGGGCTTCTCTTCGAAGCGCCACGATGCAGACCTCATCTATTTCGGCAGAAGATATTATGACCCTCGATTTGGCCGTTGGCTTACCCCCGATCCAGCAGGCTACACCCAAGGCCCCAATCTCTACGCCTATCTCCGTAATACCCCCTTGTGCAAGGTTGATCTCTATGGTCTTTTTTCTCTAGCCAATGCTGCCGTTTTTGGAAAAGATGTTTGTGAACAAGCCAAAGACCTTATGCCTTATATGCGTGGCCAACATCCCCTTTCCACCTACCACTATTATAACAACTCTTCTACCCCGATTCCTAACGACGTGCGTCCTCCGGGCATGATTATCCTCGTTAACGGGATAAATACCTCATATGAAAAATTCACAGCGCGTATTGACCACGTTGCTACAAGTTATGGCGTTGTCTGCCATGGAATCTACAACCCTACACATAACCCCATTTTCGATGTCTCCAAATGCCTCCTCATGAAGGGTGACTGGGGCGGCTCCTATAACTCAACCGTCCGCAGTATCCAAGAACTATGCGTTGGAGCCATTACACGATTTGGTCCCACACTTCAGATCCTCCTCATTCCCCATAGTAAAGGCTGCCTAGACACCCTTTTTGCGCTCCAAGATCTCCCTGACTTTATCCGCCAGCAAATCCATATCGCCGCCTTTGCTCCAGCCACCGTAATGCCCGAAAGGCTAGCAGGCAGTACCATAAATTATGCTAGCAAAGGACTCGACTTTGTGGTATTACACAATATCGAAGGAGTTTGCCGAGGTCTTATCAAGGGCAACTTAGTGTTTCTGTCCCGAGGCCATGGAGCAGACTGGTTCGGTGACCACGCATTCGATAGTCCCACCTTTGATGAACCAAAGGACAAGCATCTCGCCGAATTTAAAAGAGATTTTAACTGCACAATTCCATGGACAGATTAATATTATATTTTTTATCTATTTTTACAGCCTTGACTAGCTCATGCAACACCCATTCCAATAAATTTGAAGAGTCCGAATATGTAAAGATCTCGAATAAAATCACGTCTACTGTTGTGGCACAACTACGAAATAAAAAGGATCTTCAGTTAATAGGCTCTGGCGGTTCTATGATGCTGAATATAAAAGAAATTTTTCTGGATTTTGTGTATAAAAAACCCTGTGCGCTTGATGAAGCTAG
>JACPWA010000131.1 GCA_016191565.1 Simkania negevensis
CTGAACCCAAAGGATACTTTAGAACAATCTCTTCTGCTTTAGGGCTAGATATAGACAATACAATACAGGAGCTAGATAAAAAACTTTCCTCCCTCCCCTCCTACTTAGGAAAAGTGGAGTCTCCCAAAATGGGAGGGGCTCTTCAAACTTTGTTCCAACGGGCAGAAGCTCTAGCAAAGAGATGGAACGATGACTATATTGGAAGCGACCACTTCTTCTATCTTTTCTGGGAATCAAGTGAAGAGCCCTTTGCCACTCTAAAAAAAGTAACTAAACATTCTTTAAAAGAAGTAGAAAAAAAGATCCAGGAGATCCGTGCAGGGAGAAAGCTGAGCTCTCCTACCTCTGAAGAGAGCTTTCATGCCCTTGAGAAATATTGTAAAAATTTAACTCATCTCGCTAGAGAAGGCAAGCTCGATCCAGTAATTGGGCGCAATGAAGAGATCACTCGAACCATTCAGATCCTCAGCCGAAGAACCAAAAATAACCCTCTTCTCATTGGAGAACCAGGGGTTGGAAAAACCGCAATTGCTGAAGGTCTTGCTCATAGAATCATTCAAGAAGATATTCCTGATGCTCTTAAAGGAAAAATCCTCGTGTCCTTAGATATGGGCAGCTTGATTGCAGGAACAAAATACCGAGGGGAATTTGAGGAAAGGTTAAAAGCAATCTTAAGAGAAATTGAGCAGGGAGAAGGAAAAGTTCTCCTTTTCATCGACGAAGTGCATACTCTAGTAGGCGCAGGAGCTGCTGAAGGGGCGATAGATGCTGCTAACCTTCTCAAGCCTGCATTAGCGCGAGGCACTCTTCACTGCATTGGAGCGACCACACTTTCAGAATATAAAAAATATATCGAAAAAGATGCTGCTTTAGAAAGGCGTTTTCAGCCTGTTCTTGTTGAAGAGCCTTCCTCCGAAGATGCGATCTCCATTCTTCGAGGATTAAAAGAAAAATATGAGAATTTCCACGGAGTAAGAATCACCGAAGGGGCCTTAGTAGCAGCAGTAACCCTTGCACATCGTTATATCAGCGATCGTTTTCTCCCTTATTAAGCAATTTATTTGATTGACGAAGCAGCAAGCTTTATTCGGATGAAAATAGGGAGCCGTCCCCTTCCCATTGACCGAAAAGAGCGAGAGCTAAGTAACCTTATCACAGATTGCAAAGTTAAAAGAGGAGCTCTTTATCTTGCAAGAGCGCTGGAACCAGGAGAAAAAACTCATCGAAGAGATTAAAGGGAAAAAAGAAAAACTAGAGCAACTCCGTTTTCAAGAAGAGGAAGCAGATAGACAAGGACATTACAATAAGGTTGCTGAAATGCGCTACAACCTCATTCCTAATTTGGAAAAAGAGATCCGGGCAAAAGAGCAGGAACTAGAGAAGCTATCAGATAGGTTACTACGGGAAGAGGTGGATGAACACCTCATCGCTCAGATTGTCGCTAAATGGACCGGAATCCCCGTAAGCAAGATGCTCGAAGGGGAAGCAGAGCGGCTTCTTCATTTGGAAGAATCTCTTAGTAAACGAGTGGTAGGCCAAGGGCTTGCTATTGAAGCAGTCAGTGAAGCGATTCGCCGCTCTCGAACAGGGCTTGGCGATCCCAAGCGCCCCATCGGAGCTTTCCTCTTTGTTGGACCAACAGGGGTAGGAAAAACAGAATTGGCCAAAGCGCTTGCTGAGGAGCTCTTTAGCCAAGAGGAAGCCATGATCCGACTCGACATGTCAGAATACATGGAAAAGCATAGCGTGGCTAAGCTGATCGGCTCTCCTCCAGGATATGTGGGATATGAAGAAGGAGGGCAACTCACCGAAGCTATAAGAAGACGCCCCTTTTCTGTGGTCCTTTTTGATGAGATCGAAAAAGCCCACCACGATGTGTTTAATATTCTTTTACAAATATTCGATGATGGAAGGATCACCGATAGTCGAGGAAGGGTAGTAAACTGTAAAAATGCCCTCTTTATTATGACTTCAAACCTCGGCTCTGAACAGCTTCTTGAACGGATGCAGCAGGAAGAAAATGATTGGTCGAAAGAAAGTTTGTTAAAAGTGCTTGATCCGATCATTACAAGCTATTTTCGCCCTGAATTCATCAACAGATTAGATGAGATTCTCCCCTTCTGTTCACTAAAAGAAAAAGATATGCAAAAAATCGTCCTCCTCCAACTTGAACAGATTAAAAGCCGCCTACTAGAGCGGGATATTACCCTTACTTGGAAAAAAGAAGTTGCCTCCCACCTTGCTAAAGAGGGATACGACCGTTATTTTGGAGCACGTCCTCTAAAACGACTCATTCAACACAAAGTGGTGAATTTTCTCGCTGCTGCTCTTTTGCGCAAAGAGATAGAAAATGGAGATCTTATCGAGCTAAAATATGATGGGGAGAAAGGTCTTATGAGCTTTTCTCGAAAAAAGGTAGAGGAGCAAGAAATTGCTTCTACCTCCCAACAACATAAACGTTAGCCTAACCCTTTTAAAAGATAAGAGGCAATTTCATTTTTTTTACTTTCTCTTCGGCTAAGGATATTCTTAAAAATAAGGACAAAGGCCTATGCCTAATAGTCCTATGGGAAGTTCTCTCTCTATTAAAGTTTTTTCTCCTAAGAAAAAAACTCTTTAAACTGATCTTGCAAAACGGAAGGAACTATCTCTTCAATCCCCTTTTTGTCATACATCAGAAAGTAGGTGCAAGCAAACATCGTGCCAAGAGCAGGACTAAAAAGAGCAACAAAAAGGGAAATGCCACATACAAAAGCTCTTTTAATGCTGAGACAATAGCGAAGAAACCTCTTTTTGAGCCGATACATTTTAAAAAGGGTCAGAAGGTTTAAGACAAAAAAGAAGGTAAATAAGGCCACTGAGAGAAAGCCCCAAAGAATATCGACGACAAAGAGCATGAAGAAAAAAAGGCGGGCAGCAATGGAAGAAAAAAGACCTCCCTTGGCATTTTCAAAATTCCCCTCTTTTTCTCCAGAAAATTGAATCTCAGAAAAATGGCGGTGGATATCGGTTGAAGAGGGAGCAAACTCCTCTGCATCTCTTTTCTTTTCCACATGTTCGAAAATATCATATATCGCCATTGGCTTTACCTCTTATGTTTTATTTTATTAAATCCATTGAGTGCTGCAATTCTATACCCCTCCGCATAAGTGGGGTAATTGAACACCTGATCAATGAAAAAGTCTATCCTCGCATTGAACGTCATTGCGATCTGTCCAATATGGATGAGCTCGGTCGCATCTCTGCCAACGATATGAATCCCGAGAATTTCTAATGTGTCCTTATGAAATAGGATTTTAAACATCCCTGCCTCATTTCCGGCAATAACATTCTTTGCGATCTCATAATAATAAGCTCTTCCTACCTCATAACCAAAGCCTAAGCTCTTTAATTTTTCTTCTGTATAACCACAGAAAGAAATCTCTGGAATCGTGTAGATCCCGACCGGATAGAAGGTAGGAAAATGATGAGTCTCTGCCCCAAATGCGTGGCGCGCTACTAATCTTCCCTGTTCCATACTTGTCGAATATAAACAGGGACCGCCGATTACATCACCAGCAGCATAAATATGAGACACCACGGTTTGAAAAAGAGCATTCACTGGAATATACCCTTTTTTATCAATTGTAATTCCAATTGTCTCCATATGAAGATGATCAACATTTGCTTTTCTTCCCAAAGCATAAAGAAGCATCTCTGTTTCTATTTCACTTTGATCAGAGAATTTTACCGCAACTTGCTTTCCCTTATGATAGATCTCCTCAACTACTTTGCCTCCAATAAAATGGAGTTTCAATGCAGAAAGTCCTTGTTGTAGATGAAGTCCTATTTCTTCATCGAGCTGTGCAAGGATTCTCTCCCTTTTATCGATCAGAGTCACCTCAGTTCCAAGGGCAGCAAAAAAACTTGCATACTCTGTGCCGATAATCCCTCCGCCAAGAACCACCATTTTTTTAGGAAGATGATCAATCGTCAGGAGTCGATTCGAATCAAGCACTTGTTTCTCATCAAAAGGAACATCTTTAGGATTTCGCGGTTTTGATCCAGTCGAGATTAAAATTTTCTCTCCCCCAATAAGAGCAATCATTTGCTTTCGATCATCGAGTACTGCAATCTGATTAGGGGTTTTAAATTGCGCATGTCCTTGAATTACCTCAATCTCATTTTTCTTCAGCTGCTCTTTCAAGTTTTTTACCTGGTTTTTGATCACCTGGCTTAAACAGAAATTCAGGTCAGTAAGGGAAACCTCTTTTTCTTTTCTCCCCTTCTGCCCATAGTAATTCTTCTTATAGAAATCGGTGTAATTGATGATCGCTTCCCGAAGCGATTTAGAGGGGATCGTTCCAGAATGAAGCGCTGCCCCGCCAATCTCAGAATGCTTTTCGACTAAAGCTACCCTCTTTCCAAGCTTGGCTGCTTGTATCGCTGCTTTCTGTCCTGCAGGACCTGATCCAATCACAATGAAATCAAAAGATCTTTCTTCCACATGCATCCTTTTAAAATTATTTATTTATCTTTTTCTGCACATTAAAATCAATGATTACCCAAGCGGTTTCAACATGCTTTTTTAGTTTCTAGACTAGACAAGGAGTAGTGGAAAACGGGACTTAAAAAAATTGAACAGCACACAATTTATTTATAAAATACACTGTCTTGCTCTTGAGAGAAAAAAGGGAGGATGCTATCCTTCTTTCAAAACTATAAGGTGGACCAGATGTCAAAAGTTTGTCAGCTCTCCGGAAAACGGCCCCGATCAGGAAGAACCTATGCAACGCGAGGAATCGCGAAAAAGAAAAAAGGGATCGGCCTCAATATTACAGGAATCACAAAACGGCGTTTTCTTCCCAACCTGCAAAAAAAGCAGTTTTGGTTTGCAGAAGAAAATCGCTTTGTTACTCTCCGCCTTTCTTCTCACGCAATGCGCACCATTGATAAGAAAGGGATGGCTAAGGCAGTTAAAAAAATGCGCGCCAAAGGGCAAAAGATTTAGGAACTTACATGTGGGAATGGAGGTTAGTTTTTAAACGAACACCTCCCCTCCTTCTCATTTTTCTCTTTCCCCTTCTTGTTTTTTATTGTCTTCATGTAACTCTCCCCTCTGAGAAAAACCCCTTGATTTTCTATTCCAGCCACGGTCGCGATGACCTCCGCAGGGTGGTCTTTGAAGCAATCAAGAAAGGAAGAGAGTCCATTTTTCTTTCTACTTATGCCCTTACCGATCCTGCTCTTCTGACCCTTCTCAAGCAAAAAGGAAAAGAAGGGGTAAGGGTGGAGATCTTTTGCGATAAGAAAGCTAACTACTTTTTAGCTGATTTTCATGAAAAAAATCTATTTTTTCATCTGATTAAAAATAAAGGTCTTATGCATGAAAAAATTATAATCATCGACCACTCTCTCCTCTTTTTTAGTACAGCTAATATGACCTATTCCTCCCTTTCTATTCATGAAAACCTCCTTTTAGGGGTATATGCCCCTGACTTTGCTCTTGAAATGAGCCACCTGTTCTTAGAGCGCATAGAAGAAGGAGTTTTTAGCAAAATTAAAATAAAAACTTGTCAAATTAACAAGCAAAAGCTAGAACTCTTCCTCCTCCCTGATCAGCATCAGGAGGGGTTAAACCACCTCCTTAAAACCCTTGAAGAAGCCAAAGAAAGCATTTCCTTATCCCTTTTTACTTTTACCCATCCTCTTTTAATTAAAAAAATAATTGCTATGCATCAAAGAGGAGTGAAAATCAACCTTTTTCTCGACCACTACAGCGCGAGAGGGGCTTCTTTATCTGCTATTAATCAGTTACAAGCTGTTGATATTGTGACATATATATCTCAAGGAGTTCCTCTTTTTCATCATAAATGGGCCCTCATTGACGACCACACCCTCCTCATGGGATCAGCAAATTGGACAAAAGCAGCTTTTGGAAAAAATCAAGACTTTTTCATCATATTATCTCCACTTTCTAAGAAACAACTTAAATATATAACTAATATTTTAAATATTATTAAATTAGAAACTATTTATATTAAATAATTGACTATAATATAAATATCTATTATAATCATAATAATAAACTTAATAAAAGGCGATAGTTATGGCTACAAACCCTATTCAAGGAAACACAAAAAGTCAGGGGTCGATCTCCAATCCATTCAAATCTGTCTGGATTGATGTTGCTTCAAAAGTATCGGGAATAGTCGCTGCAGGAGCCCCTATTTTTGGCTATAACGGGGCAGCTGCCAGCCAAATCGCCACAGGAATTTTTATAGGAAAAGCCATGACCCATCTTGCCAGCTTAAAAACTCCTCGCTGGGAAGACATTCCCGCTCTACTGGTTAACGAGATGGCAAATCTTATCACCCTTGCTAGTACAGCTGGTAAGTACATGGGAAGATTTAACCCGCAATATATTCCTCATTGGAACTTAATTCAAGCAACTGCTGACCTTTACCACAAAGGGAATGCTCTAATCTCTGCGGCTTCTGCTCTCCAGAAAGCCAGAAACCCAGAGCAACAAAAAGTAGCCTATACCCAACTCCTTTCTGCTGTTTCTTCTTTGGGATCTAGCCTTGCAAAGTGTGCCATAGCCTATTACGCCGCTCCTTTAGAAAGTGCTAAATTCGCTCTTTATGTCATTGCACAAACTAGCGCCTTATACACACTCTATTTAACGCAAACAAACGCCCCTCTCATGCATCGAGATGAGGAAGTTGAACTTATTTCTTTTGCTCCTCCGTCTGAGGAAACAGCTACTCAGGAAGTATCCTCAGAAACAGATATCCCCATTACATCTGAACCTGCTTCTTTCTCCTCTCCAAACGTTTGGCGCGGACCTATACAGTAAAATTCAGCCACAAAGCGTTGACATTCTCTTCCATCTATCTCCCTAGGGAACATTTTTTTCTCCTCCAATTTGGAACACACTTTCACATCTTTAAAATAAATTATATCACATTTAATCCCTACTTTCATTGCGGGAATCCGTTTTTTTTGCTATCCTTAAAGAAAAACCGACCTAGTATATGAAAGGCGAACCCTCCACTTTTTTTGCTATTACCTTCTCCCTTTTTCTCTTAATGGATTCAATTGGATGCATCCCTGTCTATGTCTCTCTTCTTAAAGACCTCTCCCCAAAAAGGCAAAGGTGGGTCATTCTCCGCGAGCTTTTTATCGCACTAATTGTGATTGTTCTTTTTACGTTCTTGGGAGACTATCTGCTCGCTCTTCTCCAAGTTTCTAAAGAGACCATTTCGATCGCTGGAGGAACTATTCTTTTTATCATTGCTCTTCGGATGATTTTTCCCCCTTCCAAAGATCCTTACTACTCAGAAAGCGCAGAACAAGGGGAACCTTTTATTGTGCCCCTTGCCATTCCCATGATTGCTGGCCCTTCTGTCCTTTCAGCAGTGATGATCTATTCTCATAAGGTGCCTATCACTACTCTCCTTTCTTCTGTAGGAGTCGCTTGGGTCATTTCCACTATTATCTTAATTAGTTCTTCTTTTATAAAAAAAATACTCGGGAAAAAGGGACTTGCCGCTTGTGAAAGACTCATGGGACTTATCCTAATTTTAATTGCGATCCAGATGTTTTTA
>JACPWA010000116.1 GCA_016191565.1 Simkania negevensis
CCAACCTCTGCTTCAGAAAGGGGAAGAGGTTTTCCTCCGCCTAAGAAATCGATCACCCCGTTTGTCTCTTTCACATAGAGCCAAGCATCATCAGTCATTTTCATTTTCACTAGGGCATAGCCAGGCCAGAGTCGTTTCTCTGTAATCTTTTGCTCCCCTTTTTTCACTTCAGCGACGTTTTCAGAAGGGACAAGCACCTCTTGGATAAGCTCTGCCATTCCCTTAGCTTCGCGATTTTCCTCCAAGGTCTTCTTTACCTTTTTTTCCTGTCCTGACATTACCTGAATTACATACCAACTAGTAGTCATCATTCCAATGCTCTTAAATTCCTAAAATATAGAGAAGGGTGCCTACTCCCTGCAACATGCCTCGAATGGCCAAATCGATCAAATAAATACTTAGACCCAAAACAAAGATGGAAACAACCACTACCTTAGCAAGAGAAGTGAGCTCTTCTTTACCTGTCCAAGAGACTTTCTTCATTTCATCTTTCATCGCTTGAATAAAACTCTCTCTGTTTTTTTTCTTTACAGAGCTTAATTGGGCAATCTTATGAGAGACACTCATCTTTTCTTGACTCTTGTTTTTCATCTGCCTTTTCTGCGTTAACCGAGTGCGGAGGGATTTGAACCCCCGACCTGCGACTTTGGAGATCGCTGCTCTACCAGCTGAGCTACACACCCCAACACCTCATATAATCGACTTCTTATGCAATTATTAAAGATTATAACGCGCTTTTTCTTTACCCTCACTCATTGCACAAAAAAATCTCTAGACAAAGGGAAAAGACCCTCTTTTCCCTTTTCCTTTAACACTATTTACTGAATGATTTTGCTAACAGTCCCTGCTCCGATCGTTCTTCCCCCTTCTCGGATCGCAAATCGCATTCCTTCTTCCATTGCAACGGGGTTGATCAATTCGCCTGTAAACTCAACGTTATCGCCAGGCATTACCATCTCTGTTCCTTCTGGAAGGACCATAGTCCCAGTAACATCTGTAGTTCTAAAGAAGAACTGGGGACGGTAACCAGAGAAGAAGGGCTTATGGCGTCCTCCTTCCTCTTTTTTGAGAACATATACAGTTCCTTTAAATTTCTTATGAGGCTTGCAAGTTCCAGGAGCAGCGAGAACCATCCCTCTTTCGATATCATTTTTCTCAATACCGCGAAGAAGAATTCCAACATTTTCTCCTGCTCTAGCTTCTGTTAGAAGCTTGTTGAACATTTCTAAACCTGTAGCAACTGATTCGCGTGTTTCTCTAAGACCGACAATCTCTAACTTATCGTTAAGCTTGATGATCCCTTTTTCTACTCGTCCAGTAGCTACTGTTCCCCGTCCAGAAATGGAGAAAACGTCTTCCACAGGCATTAAGAAAGGTTTATCAACTTC
>JACPWA010000192.1 GCA_016191565.1 Simkania negevensis
ACAAGGTTCATTGATTTATACCATTTATCAAAAATAACTTTGTATTTCAGCTGCGTCAAAGCTGCCGGGATTTAGCGATCATAAGTTTGGTTGTATTGAATTAATACTACCCAACTTATGATCGCTAAATCCCGGCGCTTTCATGCGCTCAAATGCAAAGTTATTTCTGATAAATGATATTAATACTATCCAACTTATGATCAGCAAATCACAAATGCATAGTAATACTAAATGTAAGAAATAAAATTACTAAAGTAGATCACCTAACATATCACCTTCGAAAGATCTCTCAAGTTTGTCACGTTATTCGATCCACTTTAGTAGTTTTATTTCTTACGTTTAGTATAAGTTAAAAAATTCTTGCATTTGAACGCCAACTTTTCTAAAACAAAGAAATAATCTTCAAATGTTTTAATCTAAATGTACACAAGAAACCAAAAAATTGAAATCTATGCTATTTTCATCCTATCCTTTGTTGCATTGGAACTAGGGTTACTTTTTCTTTTAAAAAATCAATTTTATATCGTTTATAACAAAAGCTTTGTTCCATCTTGGGCTATCCCTCTTCACATGATTTTCCCCATGGTTACCGCAGCTGTTATTCTAGCTGGAATTTCAGGAGCTCTCATTTGGATGAGAAAAGGATCTGAGCTAAGAAATATTACTCTAGCCATTGGCGCGATTCTACTTTTACTCTCCCCTATCTGGACAGTCATCCAATTTTTTGCTCCTTACCCCATACTTGTTCCCACCGTCTTCACTTTCCAATGGATCCTTGGGATCATCTTTTTTACCTTTGCTTTTATGACCAGTAAACTTTCTGCTTTTTGCTTTCTTCCCTACTGGATTTTCCTTACATATAAGCTGTTTCTGCAATGGACAAGCTACATTCTTAACTTTTCTTATTAACTAGATCTTTCATTGACGAATGAAAACGCTTTCTCTTTTGCGAGCGAGATACATTCTTCTACTCCAATCCCGCTAAGATAATTGCCAACAAAATCGAGAGAAAGAGGGTTTTCTTTCAAGTAACTGTCTAATTTTCTTACCAACTCTTTATGTCCGACCCGGTATTGAGGAAGCGCATGAGGATAGTCCCGTACCTTGATCACCTCTGGAATTCCCTCGATATTAAGATCTTTACGCAAGGAAGAAAATGCCTTTTTTATACTAATTGCCTCTTTTTCCTCTATAATCCTAGGATGAAATGCTCCTCCCATAAACACACTTAGACGCATCTCACTTTCTTTCTTACTTTGCTGAGGAAAAACGGAAGAATCAACAATCACTCCTAAAATATCTTCCATCTCTCCGCTAGGAACTAAATAGCCCAACCCTTCCCATGATATTGGATAGTTCCGATAGCCAAATTGGACTACTCTAAGAGAATAGTGTTCTAAAGAGGAAAAAAAAGAATGAAGCAGTGGCTCAAAGTTAAAAAGGCGTCCTGCATCCTTTGCAGAAAGAGCTGAATAGAGAAAATCCCCTTCTCGCTCCTTTTTTCCATCTGAAACAACCCATCTTGCTCCTTTCCTTTCTATTGAACTTACTTCAAAGTCAGTGAGGACTTCTCCTCTTCCCTTTGCAGCAAGCTTCTGGAGTAAAACCTCCATGCCCCCTTTTAGAGTAAATAAAGCGCTTTCCCCTTTTTCCTTTCTTCTAAACATCTTTTCTAAGAGACCAAAAGTAAGAGAGCCATAGTTTTTTTCCATCGCATGCAGCTCAGGAAAAGCAGAAAGGATCGAAAGGGTATGGGTCGAACCACCATAGATTCCAAGAGTGAGTGGATCAAACAGAGTAGTTGCAACAAAAGAACCAAACCGCCTTGTAGCAAAATCATGGACCGATTCATCTTCAGCCTTACCGCGCGGGCGGATCCATTCTGTTAAAAGAGCAGGGAGAAGCCTTCGAAAGAAGGAAGTAAAAAAGAATCTACTTCCTCCAAGAGGGAGGAGTTTTTTCTGATGTAAAATGTAGCGGCGCGATCCCTTTGGATCAGAGGTGATAATCTCATTCCTAAGCTGTAGCTCATCAATCAGCTGAAGAAGAGCTTGGCTCCTAGAGATTTTAAAAGTGCGCGCTGACTTTTCAAAGAAAAAGTCCCAAACCTCTTCGCTACCAATAAGACCTCCTATTTTCTTTTTTTTCTCACAGAGAGTGATCTTAAGGTCAGGAAAGGTTTGTGATAAATAATAGCGTAGGGTTAATCCTGAAATTCCTCCACCCAAAATCACAACTTCATTTTTTTCCATCGCTTATTAGACCCTGTTTGTTTTTTCCAAGATACAATATTTTATTTAATACCGAACATCATTAAAAATTGCAGTTTTAAGCTGTGTGAGGTTTTTACACAGCTTAAAACTGCAATTTTTAATGATGCTTAGTAAAGACGACCCAGAAAAGAATTGCTGAAAGAAAAAGAAAAGGTCAAAATAAAGAGAAAGGATTTTTCATGGTCGTTGGAAAAGAAAAGATAGAAGAGCTGAAAAAAGAGATGGAAAGACTCAAGATCGAGGAAAAAGATCTCATGGAAAAACCGATCCTTGGCTCAGGAAAAGGGGGGCAAAAACTTCAGAAAACCCACTCTACCATCTCCCTTAAACATCTTCCCACAAACATTGTGATCAAATGTGGAAAAACCCGCTCTCTTGAAACTAACCGCTTTCTAGCTCGCAGACAGCTTTGCGAAGAAATTGCTAAAACCATTTTCCATGAAAAGACAGAAAAGGAGCTAGAAAGGGAAAAAATCCGGAAGCAAAAAAAGAGAAGGGAACGTCGCTTTAAAGATTAGTGCTGTTTCCCAGAAATGCGCGCCCCAGGACTTTCATGTAATACCATTTCTGAAAAATAAACGCATAAATTCGAGCCGTATAACACATCATCTTTAATCCATCCTTTCTTGCTCATGTTTAAAAACATGCGCTTCGAAACGATGAATTAAATCCGCCGCCTTATACAATTCGAATTTATGCGTTTATTTTTCAGAAATGGTATTACTTTTGTCCTTTACCTTTTCCCTTACAGCTGCCACATCCTTTCTTCTTTTCAGCACAAGTGCCCATATCAGTAGTTGTATCCTCTTTTTGCACCTGCTCTTCCCCTGCAGTTAGGTTCTCATTTTCTAAAGCAGTTTCCTCTTGCACAGGAAGTAAAGAAAGGGGCTGCTCTTCAGTTTTTTGACAGGAACTGCAGGAAGAAGAGGCATGAAGAGCAAAATAGGTTAAACAAAGGCAAAGAGCTAAAATGATTCTCATCGATTTTCCCTTGGGTTGGTGTATTTATTACAGTCATAGCAAAACTTTTATTTCATCGCTAGTACAAAAGGAAAGATCCATTTTATGATATCAAAAAAGTATAACAACAAGAACTTAGCTTGCATATGAAGCAGACAGCAAAAGAAATAGAAATCATCGCTTTTTTAAAAAGCCTTCGCACGGAGATCCTTCAGGGACTCGAAGCTCTTGAAGAAGAAGCAAAGGTTGAGAGAAAAAATTGGAAGCACCACGCAGGAGGAGGAGGTGAAATTTCTTTGCTCCGAGGGAACCATTTTGAAAAAGCAGCGGTTAACTGGTCAGGAGTTTATGGGGAAAAGCTTCCCTTAGACCGAGGAGAGGGCCCTTTTTTTGCCACTGGTGTGAGCCTCATCACCCATATGCGGAATCCGCATGCACCCACCGTGCACATGAATGTCCGTTATATCTGCACAGAAAAACAGTGCTGGTTTGGTGGAGGATATGATCTCACGCCAATGGGTCTAGCTTATGAGGAAGATCGGGAGCATTTTCATAGCATAGCTAAAATAGCGCTTGAGCCTTATGGCAAAGAACTCTATCCTCTTTTCTCACAAAATGCCAAAGAGTATTTTTATATTAAGCATCGACATAAAGAAAGGGGTGTGGGAGGGATTTTTTTTGACTATCACAACTCAGGTGATTTGGAAAGAGACTTTCAAATGATACAGAGCGTGGGGAAAAGCCTCCTTAAAGCCATCCTTCCAATCTATAAAAAGCGGATTCATTTGCCCTACCAGGAAGAAGAGAAAAGAAAGCAACTAGAGCTCCGCGCTCATTATGTAGAGTTCAATCTCTTATATGATCGAGGAACAAAATTTGGTTTTGCATCGGGAGGTAATCCAGAAGCAATTCTCTGCTCTATGCCCCCTTTAGCTAGCTGGTAATACAAGGCTTTAATACCGAACATAATTAAAAATTGCAGTTTGAAACTGCAATTTTTAATTATGTTCGGTATAATCTGTTGGCCTCTCAGAGGCTGAAGCCCATTTAAAGTTAGATTAAAAAATCTTCTTTGTGCTATTCTGTTTTTCTTATAAGCCTAAGCAGGAATAAACCTCATGAAAAATTGTCTGATCTTAATTTTTTCCCTTCTCTTTTTATTCGGTTGTATGAAAAAACAGGAAACGCAACTATCTTCCTCTCGTATTCTCAACATTGCTTCTATAGATTCCCCTGCTTCTTTAGAGCCGAGTATTGGGACCAATATGCCTGCTTCTGTAATCATTCCGTTGCTTTATGAGGGTTTGCTGCGCAGAGGGCTAAAAGGGGAGCTTATAAGCGGCATAGCTGAAAGCTATAAAGTCTCTTCAGATGGCACCACCTATACGTTTTATCTTCGCGATACAAAATGGTCAAATGGAGACCTAGTAACAGCTTATGACTTTGAATATGCTTGGAAAAAAGTAATAAACCCTAAGTTTGGTTCTAAGGGAGCTACTAATTTTTATGTTATTAAGAATGTACCTGCTTGTTTGTCTGGTAAGGTTTCCATAGAAGAAGTGGGAATCCGGGCTCTTAATGAAAAAACCTTGCATGTAGAATTAGAACATCCTGCTTGTTATTTCCCCTCCTATACTACACAATCTACTTATGCCCCTATTCATAAGAAAACAGATGCTCAGAAAGGAAAAAAAGCAAATAACTCTGGAACATCCCTGATCACAAATGGTGCCTTTTATCTTGAAGATTGGAAGGAGCGCGAGTTTCTCCTTTTAAAAAAAAATCCTCTTTATTGGGATCAAGACCAAGTTCACTTAGCAGGAATTTGTATTCAAATCATTTCCGATTTAGGCGCGCAATTTTATCTTTTTGAAAAGGGTAAGCTTGACTGGATAGGAAACCCGCTGTCTACATTGTCAATTGATCTTGTGAGAGATTCTCCTTTAGCTCAAGAACTGAAGCAAGTAGAAACATCTACTGTCAGTTGGCTGTTTGTAAATACAGAAAGAACTCCTTTTAATAATAAAAACTTTAGAAAAGCTTTAGCTTATGCTATCAATCGGCAAGAAATAGTCAACCATCTCGCGTTGAAGGGGAGCAAACCTGCTACCACTATCCTAGGTAGTTTTCTTAGTTTAGAAAACAAACCTCACTTTAAAGATGGCGATACTGAGAAAGCAAATGAATATTTAGCAATTGCCCTTGAAGAGCTTGGAATTACTTTAAACGATCTTCCCCTTTTAGAGTTGACCTACGGATCGACGCCACACAATAAATCACAAATGGAAGAGATCCAGCAACAATGGAAAAAAGCTTTAGGGCTTGATGTTTCTGTACGCGGTTTAGAATGGCGTGCCCATTTTGAAGAGGTTGCTAAAGGAGACTATCAGCTAGGTAAGATGGGGTGGTCTTCTGGTATAGATGATCCTATCTACATGCTAAATACGTTTCGCTATAAGTCTTCCACATCTAATATGTCTCGCTGGGAGTACCCTCTTTATCAGAGCTATTTAGATCAAAGCGATCAAGAGCTCGATATACAGAATAGAAGAGCTCTACTCAAAAAGGCAGAGGCAGTTTTAATGGAAGAAATGCCTCTAATTCCCATCGCTTTTGATACAGCCCATTATCTCCACACTCCTTCTCTCAAGAATGCCTATCTTTCCCCTTTGCTAGAACTGAATTTGAGATATGCTTATTTCGAAGAAGAATAGAAGACCTGCTAAGAAGCTTTGATCGTATCGACAAAGCACTGAACGTGAGAGGGAAGAATATCAGGCGCTACCCCATGTCCTAAGTTGGCAATGAAGCGGCGTTCCCCTTTCATTTCCTGTAGAAGAAGTTTTGTTTTTTGCTCGATGATAGGGAGAGGGGCTCTGAGGATATCGGGATCGAGATTTCCTTGAATGGCAATGGATAAAGGCACTTTTAAGCGGAGCTCTTTTAACGGCAGAAAGTGATCAAAACTAATTCCATTCGGCTGCAAGGAAGCAAGCTGCTCTGCAAAAAAGGAAGAGCCACGACAGAAGAGGATCAAAGGAATCTTATGAGGCTGCATGGCATGAATGATCTTTTTTAGGTAGGGCAAAGAAAAAGTGCAAAATTCCTCTTTCGGGAGGAGTCCGGCCCAAGAATCAAAAATCTGGAGAGCGTCCACTCCAGCAGCCGCTTGCATCTTTAAGTAATCGATCGTAGCCCTTGTAATAAGCGCTAGCAAGTTATGAAATTCTTTAGGATGGGTATGGAAAAACTGTTTTGTTTTTCTCAAAAGCTCTCCCCCTTTTTCATCAATCAGGTAACTAGCTACAGTAAAAGGGCCTCCAGCAAATCCTATCAAAGGAACAGAAAGTTCTTTTTTAAGGAGAAGAATCCCCTCTTTAACAAAGGGAAGAACTTCTTCAGAAGAGAGTGTCTTTAACGTAGCGATTGTTTCTTTTTTTTCGAGTCGAGGAAAAACGGTAGGCCCCCCCTCCATGGGGAAAGTAACGTTAAATCCTAACATCTTGGGTACATGGAGAATATCAGCAAATAAAATAGCAGCATCAAACCCGATCAGCTCGATTGGCAACTTCGTGATTTTTGCAATAAGCTGCGGATGCGAGAACATCTCTTCTAAAGAGACCTTTTCTCTGATCTTCCGATATTCAGGGAGAAAGCGCCCTGCTTGCCGCATGATCCATACAGGCGGTCTTTTCCGATTTTCTCCCCTCAAAGCAGAGAGGAAAAGGGAATCAGTGAGTGGAAGAGAGGAGACGGCTGATGATGGCATCTACGGTAAACCCAAATTCATTGGCTAGATCTCCCATAGGAGCAGAGAGGCCAAAATCTTCGATGCAGATCGAAACTCCTTCCTCTCCAATCCAGCGGTGCCAACCAAAAGAAACTCCAGCTTCGATCGATACCCGTTTGCCGAGATTTCCTCCAATCACACTTTCTTTATATTCTTTGTCTTGCCTTTCAAACATCTCCCAGCAAGGGATCGAAATCACTCTGACCTGTTTGCTGAGTTTTTCTAAAGCCTCTGCTACATCAATAGCAAGTGAAACTTCAGAACCGGTAGCAAAAAGGGTAAAGTCGACCTTTCCCTTTTCTTTGTGCAAGATATAAGCTCCCCTTCCTACCCCCTTTTTATATGAGAGATCAGTTCCTTTTAAAAGGGGAAGATTTTGACGAGAAAGGACAATTGCTGTTGGAACATGAGAAGAAAGAGCTGCAATCCAGCTCCCTTTGACCTCATTGGCATCTGCAGGCCGCATTACCTGCAACTTAGGCATCGCTCTTAGGGCCGCAAGATGTTCTACCGGCTGGTGGGTCGGGCCATCTTCCCCTAAGAAAATCGAATCGTGGGTAAATTGGTAGATAATAGGAATCTTAGAAAGTGCTGCTAAGCGGATCGCGTTGCGCATGTAATCAGAGAAGGTCAAAAAGGTGCCAATAAAGGGGCGAAACATCCCCGTTTGCCAAAGTCCTGAAGCGATGCCAGCCATGGCAAATTCCCGAATTCCAAATTTGATATTTCTTCCTTTGAAACTTTTCGATGCAATAAGGGGAAACTGCTTCATCAAAGTACAATCAGAACCTGAAAGATCGGCGGAACCTCCATAGAAATAAGGAAGGAGATTGCCGAGAAACTCTAAAATTGCTTCAGAGGCTTTTCTCCCTGAAATCGGGGCTGGAATTTCCAATTTTTTCAGCTTTTCCTCTAAATCAGCAGGAACTTTTCTCTCACCCATTGCATGAAATGTAGCGGCAAGCTCGGGAGAGGCAGCTTCCCATAAGGTAAATTGTTTCTTCCATTTCTCATAAAGTTCCTCCTCCTTTCTTCTCCTCTCTTCAAAGTAGGTTTTTACCTGTTGGGGAATATAAAAAGGCTCTTCAGGGAGCCCCAGCGCTTCTTTAGTGGCTTTTACCTCTTCTACACCAAGAGGAGAGCCATGTACTTTATAGGTTCCTGCTTTATGAGGAGAACCTTTACCGATGATTGTATGACAAGTGATAAAAATTGGTTTTGTTTGCTTTTCCCCAATCTGTTTCATGATTGTTTCGATTGATTCGAAATGATTCCCATCCATTTCATAAGTTTCAAAACCATAGGCCTTATAGCGGGCTCTAACATCTTCAGAACAGGATTGCTCAAGTGGTCCATCTAGAGTGATTCTATTTGCATCGTGAATCAGAATGAGGTTGTCTAAGCAAAGATGACCTGCAAAAGAACTCGCCTCATTGGAAACGCCTTCCATCAAGCAGCCATCTCCCGCTAAGCAAAAAACTTTTGCATCGATGATCTGATGCTCGGGAGTATTAAATTTAGAGGCAAGAATTTTAAGCCCCAGCGCCTGTCCTACTGCACTCGCTACCCCTTGCCCTAGAGGACCGGTGGTCGCTTCCACCCCAGGAGTTTCCCAGTATTCAGGATGACCAGGAGTTTTGGAATGGAGCTGCCGAAACTCTTTAATATCTTCTAGAGTAAGGGGAAACCCGGCGAGATGAAGACAGGAATAGAGCCACATTGATCCATGTCCTGCAGAGAGAACGACCCGATCTCGATTGATCCAAGATGCCTCTTTCGGGTTATGTCTGAGGATCACTCCAT
>JACPWA010000193.1 GCA_016191565.1 Simkania negevensis
CAAACACCAGTTTAATTACTCCCTTTTCCAAATACTTTTCGAGCCTCTGATCCCCTTTTACCAGTTCAAAAAGTTCCTCCTTTGTTTTTCCAAGAGGAAGATCCCAGCGCCCCCTTAATTTTCCATTCACCTGAATAATATAGGTTACATCAGTTACGGTGAGATAGGTTGGATCTACTATTGGGAAGGGTTCATAGATCAGGGTACTTGTTTTTCCTGTTAAGAGAAAGAAGCATTCCTCTGCAACATGGGGGGCAAAGGGAGACAAAAGATGGCAAAAGATCTCCAGCGCTTTTTTGGGATAGCTAGGAAGAGTATAAAAGTTATTGATGCACTCCATCATCTTTGCTATGGCTGTATTGAACTGCATCTTCTCAATGTCATCATAGACCCCCTGCGCAAGCCGGTGCACGAGCTTCATTCCTTCTATCTGCTCTTCTTCCACTACCTGATCAGAAACTACAAGTTGGTAGAAGCGGTCAAGGAAACGGCGACATCCGCTGATTGCTTCACTATTCCAGAGTTTTTCCTTATCGAAAGGGCCCATGAAAAGCTCATAGAGACGCAGGCTATCTGCCCCATGCTCTTCGATGATCTCATCGGGAGAAACTCCGTTGAGTTTCGATTTAGACATCTTTTCTATAACCTCTTCCACTTCAGAAAGGCTTTCTTCTTCATAAAATTTCTCTCCCTTTTTGATTACCTGATCAGGAGAGATATATCCTCCCTCTTTCAGTTTATAAGCTTTTGCTGTGATCAGCCCCTGATTGCGCAGCATCTGGAATGGTTCTTTTGTGCTGACAAAGCCAAGATCAAAGAGTACTTTGTGCCAAAAACGGGCATAAAGGAGGTGTAATACGGCATGTTCAACTCCTCCTACGTAGAGATCGACTGGCATCCAATAGCGCTCTGCTTTAGAGTCCCAAGCCTTGCTTTCATTCTGCGGATCGCAAAAACGCAGATAATACCAGCAGGAGCCTGCCCATTGGGGCATGGTATTTGTTTCCCTTTTTGCCTTTTTTCCAGTTTTGGGATCTTTTATCTCTACCCAATCTTTCACGTTATCAAGAGGGGTTTTTCCTTCCTCAGAAGGAGTATAGTCGGGAACTTCTGGAAGAAAAAGAGGAAGTTCGTCTAGTTCCAAAAGTCTTTTAGAACCATCTGCAAAGTGGAGGATCGGGATAGGCTCTCCCCAATAGCGCTGCCGAGAAAAAAGCCAATCGCGTAACTTATAAGTAGTGCACTTGCTCCCTTTTCCACTTTCTTCAAGGAAGGAGAGTGCCTTTTCTTTAGCAGCTTCTAAAGAAAGACCATTAAGATGAAGATAATCGCTTTTGCTATTAATGCAGATTCCCCCCTTTGGCCAGCAGCGTTTTCCAGATAAAATTTCAAGTCGGATATCTGCTTTGGTTATCCCTTCTGGAACTTCTGTAACCTCCTCAAGAAAGGGATCATATGTGGGAATTACAGGAAGATGATACTTCTTAGCAAATTCAAAGTCTCGCTCATCCCCTCCTGGTACCCCCATCACAGCTCCCGTTCCATAGTTTATGAGCACATAATCGGCAATCCAAATTGGTAAGAGCTCATCATTTGCTGGATTCACTGCAAAAGCTCCTGTCCAGACTCCTGATTTTTCTTTATTCAAGTCGGTTCTCTCCAGATCGCTTTTCGAAAGACATTTTTTCTGGTACCTTTTTATCTCCTCTTTTTGTGAAGAGGAAGTAATCTTTTCCACCAAAGGATGTTCAGGGGCCAAAACAAGAAAGGTCACCCCAAATAGAGTGTCTGGGCAGGTAGTAAATACATTGATCGGCTGTCTAGTTTCATTTTCTAAAAAATGGATGTTTGCCCCTTCACTCTTCCCAATCCAATTTCTTTGCAATCTTTTGAGATATTCAGGCCAATCAAGCATTTCGAGATCCTCTAAAAGACGCTCTGCATAAACGGTAATTTTAAGGACCCATTGTCTAAAGGGACGTCTTTCGACAGGGTAGCTTCCTATTACAGAAACCCCATTTTCTACCTCTTCGTTTGCAAGTACTGTCTTGAGTGCTGGGCAGTAGTTAACTAAAATTTCTGCTTCATAAGCTAGACCTTTTTTATAAAGCTCACCAAAAATCCATTGTGTCCACTTATAGTACTTCCGATCAGTAGTTGCAAGATACTGTTCTGCTTGAAGCCCAAAACTATCCCATCCCATCGGATGAAGAACATTAAAACCTTTTTTTCTTTTGTAACGGGCAAGAAGATCGGTTGCCGTATAACCGGTCACATGTCCCACATGGAGTCCAGCTCCTGAAGGGTAAGGAAACATATCGAGAATATAGTACTTTGGCTTAGTAGGATTAATTGTAGCTTTAAAAAGCTTTTTCTCTTTCCAAATCTTTTGCCATTTCTTTTCAATTTCTAAGTGGTTGTATTTTGCTTTTTTCACGATTCTCAAGCTCTATAATGGAGTCAGTTTAGAAGCAGTCTATGAAATTCTCTCTATTCCTTTCAATGGGTTTTAATAACTCATCTTACGCAAAAAGGAGAGATAGAAGGATAAAAGACCTTGAAAAATTAATCGCTTTAAAAATTGTATGGCTACTCAAGTAAATAGGGGAAGAATCTTTAAAAGGTGAGTTAATAATCGATCTTAAAATAAAAAGAGATTAAGTATAAAATACTTAAGTTTTTCAATTTTTATTTTTTTGTCTTTCATTTAACTAAAATAAAAAATAAATTTAAAACCTAAATAAAGGCGACTTGCAATAAAACAAACAAAACGCCATAGTTACTGTTAAGAAGCAAATAAAAAAAGCTTTTTCAATAAAACCATGGTTGAAACACATAATTTTCGCAAAAATAAGATCAATCTAGAGGATTATGATTATCGAAAAGATATTCAGAATCGACTCCTACTTGCCGATCTCACTTCACTTGAACTAGAGATTCTTGAAGAGGTGATCTGCAGGCCTCTCAAGTTCTCGATCCAAGAATTAATCGATCAGCTAGATATTGCTTCAGTAGAGCTCTTTTCTATCTTAGAAAAATTTTCTCACTCAGGTCTTTTTGCCTTTGACCAAGCAGAGGTCATAGTCGACAAGGAGATGAGAAAATATTTTGAAATGCAGCTTACCAAATTTGAAGAAAATTTTATCCCGGGGATGGACTTTCTTCAAACCCTTCTAAAAAAAGTACCTATTCATGTTCTACCTAATTGGTATCCGATTCCCAGGACTTCAAACAACATCTTTGATTCTCTAGTTGAAAAATACCTAATCACTCCTCATACCTTTCAAAGATACCTTTCAGAGCTTACCCTAAATGATCCTACTTCAGAGGCTATTGTTAGGGATCTTTTTGCTGCTTCTAATTACAAAATATCAGCCAAAGAAATCCAAAAGAAATACCAACTTTCTGAAGAAGAATTTGAAAAGCAGCTGCTTTATTTAGAATTTAATTTTGTCTGCTGCCTTGTTTACGAAAAACAGGGACAAGAATGGATGGAAGTGGTCACCCTCTTTCAAGAATGGAAAGATTATTTGAATTTCTTAAAAGAAACTCAACCTAAAGCCATTGAAAGGAAAAAGCAGGTACAGCCTTTTCGAAAAAGCGATTTTTCTTATATTGAAGATCTTTCCTTCCTTCTTTCCTTAACTCATAAAAAGAGCATTTTTGTTCGATTAGACCAAAATGAAGAGTGGAAACTTGAAAAAGAGGCAATGGAACTTTTTATTAAAGAGGTAAAAGATCTTAGTTCTAAATTTAATCTCTATTCCAACCAGTTAGTACAAAAGCTCCTTTTCCTCAAGCTGGCTCATGTCGAAAATTCTCGCCTTCTCCCTACTGAGCAAGCTTATGAATGGCTGACTCTCCCTTTAGAAAAGCAAGCGGTAAATCTCTACCAACAAACCTTAAAACATTATCCCTTCTCTGAGTTTCCTTCTGAAATTTGCAAAGAGCGCAATATTCATGAGATTGAAAAAAATCTGTCTCGGATCATCGGTTCCGATTGGGTCTTTTTAGAGGACTTCTTAAAGGGGGTGATTGCTCCGATTAGCGAAAAGAGTAAAATGACCTTGAAAAAAACAGGGAAATACTGGAAGTATACCCCTCCTGATTACTCTGAAAAAGAGCAAGAACTTATTCGAAAAGTGATCTATGAATGGCTTTTTGAAGCAGGCATGATTTCTAGAGGACTTTTTGAAGGAAAAGAATGTCTTAGAATTACCTCTTTTGGTACATCTATGTTTGGCTGAGCTTAAGTAGGTTTACCCAGTGTTTGGTCAGACTTTTGTTGTTTTTGATCTACCCCGCCTTTTCCTACTGATTTTTATTGAAGGGATTCTCTCTGTCGACAATGCTCTAGCCATTGCCCTTATTACTCGGTTTTTAACAGAAAAGCAACGCAAGAAAGCTCTTTTCATAGGAATTCTTTCCGGTATTTTTTTGCGCTCACTTGCTATTTTTAGCATTAGCTATCTACTGCATCTTTTTTGGATCCAGTGTCTCGGAGGACTCTATCTACTCTATCTTACCTTCTCCTTCTTTCGAAAAAGAGAAGGAAAAAAGCAAATCCATTTTGAAGAGCGCTCTTTCTTCCACACCCTTCTTCTGATTGAATGGACCGACCTTGTTTTTGCTATTGATTCCATACTTGCAGGTCTTGCCCTGATTAGTATTCCCCTTCAGCCAAAAGAGTTGCCACCAAAGATCTGGATCGTCTATGTTGGAGGGATAGTAGGGCTTATGTTGATGAGAGCCACTGCCTTCTCAATTACTTCTCTACTAGGTCGCTTCCCTCGATTAAATCTTTCAGCTCACCTTCTTATCGGTTGGATCGGCCTTAAGCTTATTATCGAAGGGGGAATACGGACCTTTATCTCCCCCTTAATTTCCCTCCC
>JACPWA010000194.1 GCA_016191565.1 Simkania negevensis
ACTTAAAAGGAAACACAGAAGGGGGCTCTTTGATCCAGGTCGCTTCCGTTGCAGTGAGCTCTTTAGCAAAGAGGGCGGGGTGATTCTTGCCGCGAGCTACGAGCAGGAGATTTTTTTTGGGGTCTTTATCGACCACAAAATAGGGCTCGCCTGGTCCTCCAAGGCCGATTCCCTTTCGCTGTCCTATTGTATAAAAATAGATCCCTTGATGTTTACCTACTGTTTCCCCTTCAATTGTTCTGATTTCTCCTTCTTTGCGAGGGATATAGTTTTCTAAAAAGGGCTTAAAGTTTCTTTCCCCGATAAAGCAGATCCCTGTGCTATCTTTTTTACCATGTACAGGAAGAACCTTTTTTTTAGCTATTTCTCGTACCTCTTTTTTAAGGAGAGCTCCCACAGGGAAAAGACTCTTTTTTAAAATCTCCTCTTTTAAGGTATAGAGAAAGTAGCTTTGATCTTTTTCAGGATCTTTTCCTTTGAAAAGAGATCCCTCCTTTGTTTGAGCATAGTGGCCAGTAGCAAGGCAATCTGCCCCTAGAGAAAGAGCTTTATTAAGTAAGGCGTGGAATTTGATCTCTTTATTGCATAGAATATCAGGATTTGGAGTGAATCCTGCCTTGATTTCCTCTATAAAACGGATAAAAACCTGTTCCCAGTATTCTTTAGAAAAGTTTACTACATAGTAGGGGATTTTAAGGGTTTCGCAGGTAGCAACCATGTCTTCGTAATCTTTTTTAGAAAGACACTCTCCCTCTCTATCTTTTTCTTCCCAATTCTTCATAAAAAGGGCAAAGATATCATATCCCTGCTCTTTGAGAAGATAGGCTGAAGTAGCAGAATCTACCCCTCCTGACATAGCAATGGCAACTTTCATTTTTACTGTAAAAGCTTCTTAAAAAGTGGCTTTTCATTATATTATATAGAGCAGGTTTATACTAAATATAAAAAATAAAGTTACTAAAATAGATCGCCTAACATGCCACCTTCGAGAGATCTTTTCTCGCTAATGTTTAAAAACATAAGCTTCGAAAAGATCCCTCAAACTTGTCACGTTATTCGAACCAATTTAGTAATTTTATTTCTTACATTTAGTATTATGTCTTGCAGGAGAAGAGCTATGAAAAAAATGCAAATAAAAAAATGGTTTTTTTTCTTTATTGCTCTTTTCCTACCTCTGATTTCTTGGGCAGTAGCTCCCTCAGTTTCCACCCTATTTCTCCTTTACGACGCAGGGGAAACAAAAGGGCTCCTTCCTGTGATCCATCGTTATAAGGAGGAGGAGCTTGATTTTCAGGTGATTGCTTTAGGTACTGCTCGTCATCTCATTGAAGAAGAGATGCTCCCCAAAGAAAATGTAATCGATCTTGAAAAAGAGTTACAGTTAGAAGAAAGGATCGACCGAAATTGGGATCGCTATCATCCTTTAAGTCAAAAAACGATGAATAAGATCAAAGAGTATGTGATGCCCCGGGTTCTTGTGATGGGAGTAGCTTCAGAAATTCAGGCTCAATTTGCTACAACCTACCAAGGATCAGCAAAAATAGTAGCTTTCTACGACAATGTTAATCTGATTTCTCGTAGCATTTATGAGCCTTTGATCCGGAAAATCGAAAGTGTTTCTGATTTTTTTCTTGTTCCTTCAAGAGAAGCTGCAGCGTCCTCCTTTCATAAATCTCCCTATATCGTAGGGCAACCTGCTCTAGATGAGTGCGTGCGATCTCTATCTCAACAAAAGGGGGAGATAAAAGAAAAGATGAGAAGCACACTTGGGCTAAGTTCTGATCTTCCTATCATTGCCTATATCGGTGGATATGACTCTGATTATGGGGAGGCTTTTCAGTTATTTTGCCAAAGCATCCTTCCTATGAAAGGGTGCCAAGTTCTCCTTTCCCCTCATCCCAAAACAGAAGGGAAACTGGAAAAAGAGATCTTAGCAAGAGAAAAGGGAGAGAAAAGAATCCTATTTCTTAAAAAACCTTATAGTTCTTTGGATGCAGCTGCCCTTGCAGACCTAATTGTTTGCCATCGCTCAAGTTTAGGGGTTCAGCTTGCCTTTGCTGGCAAAAAGGTGATCTTTCTTGATCTTCCTCAATCTAAAGTGCCAAATCCCGCTGTGGAGGAATGGAAAGTTGCCTATATGGCGCTCAGTAAAGAGGAGTTTCAACGTCTCCTTCTTGATAAAGAAAGCAGGGAATGTAGCTCTGAGGAGGCTTATAAAAAGGCAGGGATTCCTATGGAGTCTTCAGAAATTATCTTTTCTATCCTCAGAAACCTGTAGTGCATAGATTGGTTCTTTAATCCAAAAAATGATCAAAAAGGCAAGCAAAAGAAGGATCGGAAAGGGGAGGAAAGCGATTTCATAAATCTCAGCTGTTAAAGTCTGAAGAAGGAGCCCCACAGAAAGACAGAGCATATTGGTCACCCCTAAGGCAATCCCCTTCATTTCAGACGGCACTTCTTTTCCAACAAGGGCATAAGAGAAGGCGTAAGAGCAGCAGAAAAATCCAAGAGCGAAGGCTAAAACAAAGGTAAGTAGTATCGAAAGGGAAGGTAGATAGAGGAGAGCAAGAAGAAGGAGAAGAGAAAGGAGGGATCCTAAACTCATAAAAGGGCGATGTTTCTTAATTTTAGTAGCAAAAAAAGCTAAAACAAGAGTACCAATACAAGCTCCCATAAAAAAAGTGGCGCCCATCTTTCCTGCCGCATCAAGTTTTAATTGATGTTTTGTCATGAAATAAGGGACAGCCCAGAGCCCTGCAAAGGCTAAGAAGATGCTAAAGGTAAGACCAGCATAGACTCCAGAAAGCCAGATCTGTTTCTTTTTACAGACTTCGAAAAGATTCTTTTTCATTACAGCTAAAGCATCTTTGGCCTTCATTGCTTTTTTAGGGATTTCTTGCCCTTTTGGATAGTCACGGATAATGAAGAAGGCAAAAGCAGTAAGCAGGAAGATGATAGAAGCGAGGAGAAGGGTGGTAGAGCGCCATCCCAAGAGAAGAACACTTTTAGAAAGGATTCCTTTTCCCACCACCTCTCCTGAGATTGTAACGAACTCAGTGAGAGCTACAAAAAGGGTAAAAAGAGCAGGTGCGAAATGACGGGAAGCAAGACAAAGGGCAGATAGGAAAGTAGGGGAAGCAGCTGCACCCATCATAATCCGAGAAAGCTGTCCTTGCCAAAGCAAGTGGGAAAGGGCAAAGAAGATAATAGTGAAAATACAGATAGAAGATCCTATGCAGAGTACTTTCTTTGGACCGAAATGATCAAGGAGAAGTCCAGCAGGTACCTGGAAAAAAAGATAGGTAAAATGATAGCTTGCGGTGAGAAGACCGATTTGTACTAGATCGATTTGATACTCTTGTATCAGATTAGAAATAATGATACTGGGATAGCCTTGGAATAGGAAGGAAAAAAGGCTGAGAAGAGAAGCGATTCCCCAGATAAAAAAAGGGGCAACTGAAAACCGATTCATTTTCTATTTCCCCTTAACTAATGAGGAAAAAGAAAAGGATTTAAGCGTTGAAAGTTTTAATCCTGATAAAATAAAAAATGCACCAAGGTAGGCATTCCACCTAAGCTGTTCTTGCAAAAAGATCGTTCCTAGAAGAAGAGCAATAACTGGG
>JACPWA010000122.1:0-1703 GCA_016191565.1 Simkania negevensis
GCACTCTTATTGCTTGGACCTCAGGGGTAGCAGTTCTCAACCGCTTAGGAGGAGATTATCTTCTTGTCCTTTCCATGGGCTCTACCTTGTGCTTGATCTTCTCTCCTCTTTCAGAAGCGATAGGACAAGCTTTAACTACTCTTGTAGCCTACTTCCAGGGTGCAAAAAAATGGTCCTACATTAACCTTTCTCTTAAGGCTGCTTTTTTCGTTCTTTTACTAGAGTTTCTTTTCCTTTCCCTTCCTTTCTATTTTTGCAAAGAAAGAATGCTTGACCTTTTCCTCGGTGGGAAGCTAAGCCCTGAATCACGCTCTATCCTATCCTTAAGTTGCTACTGGCTTTGGATCTTTTTTCTTATAGAGGGATGGGGCTTCATTGGAATATCTCTCCTTACCGGACTTGAAAAAACTTTCTATCTTCTAAAAATGTATCTTATCATCTGGCCTACCATTTTTTTGCCGATTTACTGCGGCTTTTACTTGTGGGGGTTTTCTCCCGATAAGCTTTGGATGCTTTCTTGGATCTCCTGCCTTGCAGGCGGAGCCCTTTGCTTCTATGAGGGACACCTCACCCTGAAAAAACACTACCCTGCTTTAAGCTCTAAACATCACATCTAATTCTGTACGCATTAATGGTAAAGTGTTTTCGACCTCAGGATACAATTGCAAAGCGTCTAAGCAATTCAATTTTGCCATTCTTAAAAACACAATTTATCTCCTTTCAGAGACTCTAATCAAGTTATATTTAGAAAAGTCCTTCTTCAAAGATTCCCTTGGAAGCATAGGGTAAATAGCTCATGAAATTAAGAGATTGACCCCTGTAGAAAAATTTTGTAAAATTTCCCCAACCATTTTTCAAAAGAAATTTAAGGTAATAATCTGATGGCTCAAGAGCCTTTTCCTATCCAAGCAAAACTTGTCACTGCTAGGGAAACATTAGAAACGCTTCATCTAAAATTCTCTTATCTTGTAGATGCTTCAGTCTTTAGAGAGCTAGACCGGATTGCTGCATTTGTAGAAGAGGACTTTATCCAGCAGCGCACTCCTCACCACCTTGCCAAGCTTGCTTACTCTATTGCCCTAGTGAGAAAAAGCCTCTCCCAGAAAATTACTCTTCTTCCTTTGAAAAGTTCCTATGATATCCGTCTGAATCCTTTTTCTCTTCACTTTACCTTTGGTTCCAAACCTGTCATTGGCATTTTAGCGCATGCTCACCTGAAAAATAAATATGAAGCCTTTGACGAAGAGCATATTCTCTTAAGAATTAAAAAATTTATTTCCGAAGTACAACTTGTCAAAGGATCCATCTACCTATTTCAGACCCCCAAAAGCTCTATTAAAACCCTCTATTTTGAGGTAGATAAAAAAAGCGGTCTTCCTTTCACTCCTGAAGAGATCAAAAGGTTGAAGGCCCTTCTCAAACAGGAGATCGAGCTTTGCGTGGAGCAATTAGTGCCCCACATTTTCATGACCCGCAATGAGGAGGAAGTTTTGAAAAACATTCTTACTTTAAGTCGTGAGATCCGCCAGGTGTCCGATATCCCTGAAGTGATGATTCTCCTGGATAGGCACACCCCTCAGGAAGCGATTTTTACTATTATCTTGGTTCGTATCTGTAAAAAAGAAGCGCCGAGTCTTGTAGAGCTATTTGCTAAAGTCCAGGGCTCTTTTATCTTTTTCCCAGAGCGGTGTCAAGTTGTCCAA
>JACPWA010000122.1:1729-4300 GCA_016191565.1 Simkania negevensis
AAGTTAGGGACTACAACGGAGGACTTTTCCGGAAGCAAAGAGAAAGGCTTACCTCCCTTTTCGAAGCTTTTCCCGATCTTTCTTTGCAAAGCCCCGATCTTTTAGAAGACTTCTTCCATTCGTTAGAGCCCATTGAAGCACAAACCTACTTGTCTGTAGAAACAATAGAAACTCTCTTCAAACTCTTGATAGAGGCGATGCGCTTTAATATGAGAGGCTCATCTGACTATTTCTGCCGGTTTGAACAAAACGAAACGCAGCTTTTTCTCATGATTCGCCTTCCTGATGATCACTTTAAAAAAGCCCTAGAGCTGATTTTGTTTGGGGCTGGTTTCAGTCATTCTCAGATTGTAGCATCTGCCCTTCATTTACAAAGTAGCACCTTCCTAGGATACCTCATTACAACCATTGCTCCTACTATTCAAGAGCAGATTAAAAAAGCTATAACCGAAGCCCTCACAAGCTGGAAACAAAAAGTGGAAAGCCAAAGGGTTTTAAAATTAGGATTGGAATATTCTGTTGTTTCCTTAGACCCTCGCGTCGGAGGAGATCAAATTTCTTCTATTTTCTTAAAAATGCTTTCAGAAGGGCTGATGAGAGAGGATAGAGAAGGAAAGATCGAATATGGCATAGCAAAATCTGTGGAAGTTTCTCCTGATCTTAAAACCTATGTATTTACATTGCGCTATGCCCGTTGGTCTGATGGTTCCTTAGTGACCGCTTTTGATTTTGAATATGCCTGGAGAAAAGTCCTTTCTCCCGACTTCAAAACTCCCTTTGCCTATCTTTTTTATCCGATCAAAAACGCTGAGCTTGCCAAAAATGGCACAGTGCCCTCTGATAAGATTGGAATACACGCGTTAGATGAGGTGACTTTGAAGGTGGAACTTAGATTTCCTACTCCTTACTTTCTTGAACTGACAGCTCATACCATTTATTCTCCCGTCTCCCGCTTAGTTGATCAACTCCATCCTAATTGGCCTCTGGAAGAGGGAAATGGCTATGTTTGCAACGGGGCCTTTCAGCTCATTAAAAACAAACCGAATGAAGGTTATGAGCTAAGTAAAAACCCTCTTTATTGGGATGAAAAACAGATTAAACTAGATCAAGTCAACATTGCAAAGATGAGTCGTTATCAAGCTTTTGAACTATTTGAGAAAAACGCTATCCATATGTTAGGCATTCCTTTCACTACCTGGGATCCTCTTTTTGCCCTCAGTCAAAAAGATGAACTAGTTAATTTTATGAGTAAAGGAATGTGGTGGTGCACTTTCAATTGCCAAAAACCTCCTTTCAATAACAAAAAAATGCGACAAGCTTTTTCCATGGCGATCAACAGAAAAGAGATCTCCTCTTTATTTAACATCCTTCCTGCCTTTAGCCCCCTCTCAAAGGATCATAGCTTCACAAGAGATTCTGCCTTATTGGATTTCAATCCCAAAAAAGGAAATGCTCTTTTTATGGAAGCTTTAGAAGAAATGTCTCTAGAAACATTTCCCCCTATCAACTTTTTGTGCTTAGCAGGACCTACAGGAACCAAACTTGGAGAACTAATTAAAAAATACTGGGAAAATACTTTTGCCATTTCATGTACCGCCAAACCTTTGAAATGGGACCTACTATTTGCAAAAATCACCGAGGGGGATTACGAGGCAGGATGCATAGGTTGGCAACCTTGGGTGAATGATCCCATCTATACGTTGAATGCATTTAAAGAGGCCAAAGAACCTGTGAATTTTTCAAAATGGGAAAACAGACAGTATCAAGAAATACTCCATCTAGCAGAAAAAGAGACTGACTTTCAAAAAAGAAAAAAGTACTATTTACAAGCAGAAACTATTTTACTAGATGAAATGCCTATTGCTCCTATCTCCTACACTACAAGTCAAGCTTTAAAGAAAAGAAAACTCAGAATTAAGTTTCCTTCTATTCCGCTCAACTTGAAATGGGCTTATTTTAAAACATAAATCTTCTTTCCTTAAGAATAAATAAAAACGGAAGAAAGTTCCATCTTAGACAAGGAAGCCCTTTCATCCTTACTAGTGAAGTTTAAAATTGCAGCTATGTCCACATGCTCAGGAGCCATTCAAAACAATGCATTCCTTAAGATTGCAATGCATCATTCTCGGAATGATCTCTTCAAGTGTTTCAAGTCCAGTCACACATCCATTTTTGTAGTACCAGCCCTTGGAGTCTTGCTCTAAGGTAAAAAGCTGATGGTATATGTTGAGGTCTTCTTTTACGAAGGTGATAATGTATTCGTTTTCCTTATCCCCTTTCCTCAGTAAATAAGTAAAACGGGATTTTTCTATTAAAAGAAATTCTGCTTGCTTAGCATCGATATCAATCAAATTTGCTATTTCATAAATTAATCCATTTTATTTATTAAATATCAATATATATTTATTGAAAAATCAATAAATTTTTTTCTTTTTTATTAATTTTTGTTGTTGTTTTTTATTTTATAACTTTTTGTAAATTTTATTTCGATTTTTTTTAAATTTTTTATTTATTTATTTTTAAACAATAAACGCACGAAATTCTGGTATTAAATTAATTGCTTTTGCCACT
>JACPWA010000132.1 GCA_016191565.1 Simkania negevensis
GAAAAAGGGATGAGCGCTCTTTTGACTTTTTCTAATCATCCCCTATCGATCCTTGCTCCCCATAAGAATGTTTGCCTTCTCAGCTCCATAGATCAAAAAATCGCCCTTATTAAGGAGCAAGAGATCGACCTCCTCCTCCTTCTCCCTTTTACAAAGAGCCTTTCTGAAACTCCTTATGACCTTTTTCTAAGAGATCTTCACAGCCACTTCCCCTTTTCCTATCTGGTCCTTGGAGAGGAGGCGGCATTTGGTAAAAACCGGGAAGGAAATCAGGAGCGTTTACAAAAGATAGCAAACGAGCTTCTCTTTACCGTTGAATATCTTCCTACAGCTACCTTAGAAGGGCTACCAATCTCAAGCGGAAGGATCAGAAAGGCGCTTGAGCAGGGAGATTTTTCCACTGTAGAAAAACTGCTAGGCCGTCCTTATTCCCTCCTTTTTCCTGATGTTCCCCGACTCCTAGACACGCATCTCTGCAGCTATCAAACAGAACTTTTCGGCCTCTGTCCCCTTCCCGATTCCTACTACGTAGCTGAGATTGCTGTGCAAGGAAAAAAAATAAAAACGCTACTTCTTTATCAAAAAAATCCTACTTCCATCTCTCTTACCTTCTATGTAAAAGAAAAGCTTCCTCCTACTTCCCCCTTTTCTGTCACCTTCCTGCAACCACTAGCTCTTTCTCCTACTACCTTGATAAACAAAGAAACTCTTATAAAATACCTATAACCATGGTACTTAAGCTATGTCAAATCTTTCCTGCGGAATCATTGGTCTTCCCAACGTTGGGAAGTCTACCCTTTTCAACGCTCTTTTAAAAAAAAGGCAAGCGGCTGCTTCTAACTACCCTTTTTGCACGATTGATCCCAACGTAGGAGTGGTTGATCTTCCTGATCCCCGGTTAGCAGTGCTTTCTAAAATTTCAAAAAGCCACAAGATCGTTCCTGCCTCCGTCACCTTCGTCGATATTGCTGGCCTTGTACGCGGCGCTTCCAAAGGGGAAGGGCTTGGAAATAAATTCTTAGCAAACATCAGAGAAACCGATGCGATCTTGCACGTTGTCCGCTGCTTTGAAGATGAGGAGATCACTCATGTGGAAGGTAAAGTTGACCCGATCCGCGATATAGAAGTAATCCAGCTCGAACTAATCCTTTCTGATCTTCAGATGGTAGATAACACTCTGCAAAAGATGGAAAGACAGGCGAAGGGAGATAAAACCCTCCTTCCTCTCATGGCAGTTCTTACAAAGGCCCAAGCACACCTCAACCAAAGTCATCTTGTAGCGACCCTTCCCTTCAATCTAGAAGAACAGGAACTGATCAAAAATACCCCTTTCCTTACCAGCAAGAAAATGATCTATGTCACCAACGTTTCTGAAAAAGACCTCCCGGAGATGACCAATCCCTTTGTAGAACAAGTAAAAGCTTTTGCTGCTAAAGAGAAGGCCGAGGTGATTCCGATTTGCGCTAAACTAGAAGAGGAACTTGTGGAACTAGAAATAGAGGAAGCTAAAGATTATTTAGAAGAGCTTGGGCTTAAAGAGCCAGGACTTGACCGACTCATCCGAAAAAGCTTTGAAACCCTTGGTCTCATCACCTTCCTCACTACAGGAGAACAAGAAACTCGTGCTTGGACCATTAAACAGGGCACTCCCGCAGATGTCGCTGCAGGAAAAATCCACAGCGACATTCAAAAAGGGTTCATCCGGGCCGAAGTGATTAGTTATAACGATATCCTCACATATGGAGGGAGAATTAAAGCAAAAGAAGCAGGGAAAAGCCGCTCAGAAGGACGGGATTACATCGTCCAAGATGGTGATGTTATTCTTTTCTTCCATAACTAAAAACAAAAGGAAATACAATGCGCATCATTGTTATAGGAGGAAACGGAACCATTGGCTCAGCTGTCGTTAAAGAGCTTTCAGAGAGGCATGAAATCCTAATCGTAGGAAAACATAGGGGAGATCTTCTATGCGACATCAGATCAGAAGAATCGATTCAAAGCATGTTTAGCAAAGCCGGAAATTTCGATGCTCTTATTGCTACTGTGGGTAACGTGCATTTTGAAGAGTTCTCTCATATGACCTCTACAAAATATAGGATTGGATTAGATGACAAGCTTATGGGTCAAGTCAATCTTGTACTCATCGGCTCTCAATTTATCCAAGATCAAGGATCTTTTACTTTGACAAGTGGCATCCTCAATCGCGACCCTATTCAAGCAGGATCTTCCGCCTCTATGGTTAATGGCGCGCTAGAAGGATTTGTCAAAGGGGTAGCTATTGAACTCCCAAGGCAAATCAGAATCAATATTGTGAGTCCTACCGTTATTGCAGAATCGATGGAGATTTACGGCCCCTATTTTCATGGCTTTATGCCTATTCCAGCAGCTAAAGCTGCTTTAGCCTATAGTAAAAGTGTGGAAGGATTACAAACAGGTCAAGTGTACTTAGTCGTATAAATGGAGGACCCATGCCAGAGCTCCCCGAAGTAGCCACCATTGTTAACCAATTATCCACTCGTATCACGGGGGCAAAAATTATCCAGGCTGAAGTTCTTTGGTCTCGCATCATTGCCACACCAGATCCTACAGAATTCTGCAAACTCATTGCTGGCCAGGCCATTACCCAGGTAAGTAGAAGGGGAAAATGGATCCTTCTTTCCCTAACCACCCACACCTTGCTCGTGCATTTGCGCATGACAGGAAGGTTTCGCATTTCCTCTCAGCCAACCGAGGAAGCTTCCTCTCATCTGCGCTTGCAACTTCATCTAGAAGATGGTCGCATCCTTCAATATTTCGACCAACGGAAGTTTGGTAAATGGCATTTAGTAGTAGATCCCTCTAAAGAATTAAAAAAAATCGGTGTAGAACCTCTATCCGATCATTTTACCTTAAAAGCTCTATCGCAATTAATAGCCCAGCGTAAAACGGCGATTAAGTTTTTTCTACTTAATCAAAAATTCATTACTGGCCTTGGGAATATTTATGTAGACGAAGCGCTCTGGGAGGCTGCCATCCATCCTCAAACACCTCTGCATAGGCTTTCTAAAGAGCAAATCAAAGCCTTGTATGAAGCAATTCCTAGAGTATTACAACGTGGCCTAGCAAATAAAGGGACCTCTCTAGGCTCTAAAAGAGGAAATTATTTCACCTTAGAAGAGCGCTCTGGTGAGAACCAGACAAAATTGCAAGTTTTTCGCCGCCAAGGACTACCCTGTTATCGCTGCAGAAATATCATCATTAAAATGATCGTAGGGGGAAGAGGGACTCACTTTTGCCCTCAATGCCAAAAACTCTATCTCTGCTAATAAGGGAGTTTGAATTAGAAACTAAGAGCCACCTACCTCAAGAGTCTAAATTCATTGTCCAATACTCATCTTTTTTATGACCCGCATAAACAAAACCATCCGCTGTAGCTTGGAAAAAGTGGGTATAAGGTCTTAAATTCCCCAATGTAATACGAGCGCCATCAAATGTATTTTTTTCTCGCACCCATTTTTCTTGTTGAATGGAACTCCATTGTTCATAATCTTCAGGCTGTTTAGCTTGTCTATGTAAAATTTCTAATGCCTTTTGAATATTTCCCTTTTCTATATGTGACACATCACGTTTAGAATAGGAAAGAGTGACAGGAGCATCATCGTTTTCACCTACAATGGCATAAACCTGTTTCAGATGGTCGTCTTTATCTAAAAATGCAAAACCACCAGCTTTAAATAAGCTTCTCAAATTAGAGCTCCACGCAGAAAGACGTTCAATTGTCGGCAGATTTTTATAGATCCAACTTAGCCTTTTCCCGCTTAGAGGATAGATAAAAACAAAACGATCAGCAGTAGTCAACGTAGCGCTCCCCGAAAAATGTTTTATTAAACTTTGTGTAACATTATGACTTTCGGAGCGATAAGTATTATCGCGGTATAATTGATGCAGATCAAACTGCTGGTCGGTGATCGCATGAATATTTATCCATGCAAGAGGAAGCCGTATATTGTTTAATGCTAAGGAATCCTTTGCACCTACAACAAGGATACTTTCTCTTGTTACCTTTTCTCTGCATACCATACAGGTTTTCTTACCTTGACTTTCCCAAGTACTTTGACAAGACTCACAAGTAATAAGGTGTCCACAAGTTAGCTGGATAGCTGGAGGAACTGATTCGCAAGATACGCACTCATCTGCTGTAAATACTGCCTTATAAGCAGTGTTATTTGTTGCTTCTAGGTAGTAGGTATGATCAAGGATATCGTCAGCAATTTGTTTATCAACCACAGGCAGCATACAATCATACCCAGGATTGGTCTCAGAATGATAAAAAAAGACTCCATATTTACCAAAACCTTTATCCCGCATCTCATTTTGCATGGATATAATAGCAACATGACCAGGGGGAAGCCATTGATAGTGAGTGAAGCCTTTATCTAAAAGACCTTGAACTGTAATAGGATTGGAATTCTCTAGGAGCCTTTCACTCAAAAATTTCCGAGCAGTCTCATTGATTAGCTTAGCTCTTCCAAAGCATAAAAATGTTTTTGTCGTATGCGTAGGAGGAAGAAAAATCCGAATGCCTGCGATTCCCCTGTTACCGTCTTTATTCCGTAGGCCACTATGGTAAAAAAATCCTCCATAAAGTAGAAGGGATTTTCTCTGCATAGCTGCACCGTCTGTTCCTAAGGCATTCTCCTCAATAGCTTTTATAATCTCATTCTGTTCTTGAAATGTTACAGGCTGATAAAATCTCCCTTGTTGAGGCTTAAAATAGGCTTGGCTAATGTATTGGAAATGTGTTGTGCCATCAGGCACTACCCCCTTTAAGTTTACCTCTTTTTCAGCTGACAAATGAAATTCAAATTTTACATTAAAACGTTTCTCTAAGCTTTGTATGCGCGGATCATTAGTAAAATAAGCTATGTGCTCAGTCTCAAAATGAATGACAGTCCCTCCTGGGAATTCGACGACATCTGTATAACCCCACGGTAATACTAAAGCATCAACTAGCCCCTTAGAACCAGGAGGAGATAAAATAGAACCTGTTACCGCATAACTTAAAGGATTATCTTGGAGGAAGCACTCAGATTTTCTTTCTCTTCTGTCTCTTTTCTTTTCTGTCGTACCTCGTTGTTTTGTACTTTTTAACCTGTGTCGTTGCTCAGTTTCTCTTGTACTAGGTGGTTCCTTTCCTAATCCTAATTCCGGTTTTTTTGTCAAAAAGGTAAAAAATTGCTGTGACACTTCAAGGCATATAGCAACGCAGCTTGTAACAAACGCCTTCTGTAAATTAGATTTATAGAGGTAGTAAGAACCTAACCCCAGCAAGGGCATCCATACTACTATTTTCCCCTTCATAGAGTTTTCTTGAGGTTTACCTTGACAAGCTTTAATCAAGGAAGAAGCTAACCATGCTCCTATTTGTACGTTCAAAAAAAAGCTATCCATTCTTGTATATCTAAGAGCTAAACAGTAGCTAAATATCCCAATACAGGCATTACCAGTAAGAAGACCTAATTGCACCGCCATCAGACGTATTCCTTAATTGATCAAGCCATTTTAAGGCGCTTAAAGGATATTTAGCAACTTTTTTAATTCATCAAGAGTTTTGTAATTTATCAAAGTCTAATAGTACGTTTTTTAAAAAAATCAGAGAACGACAATATATCTGCCTTATCTCTTTCTTAGGCGATAAACCTTCCTTTTGGTATGTTAAACGCAAAATGTTTAATTAGATGCTTAGCTTATACAGCAAAAATGAGCATAAGCGCTCTTGAAGTCAGAAAACTAAAGCTCCATGGCAGAAAAAACCGAAAAGGCAACCCCGAAGAAGTTAAAGGATGCACGAAAGAAAGGGCAGGTGGCAAAATCGAAGGATTTTCCTGCTGCTTTTACTTTTATGACCTCCTTCGCTCTTATTGTAGCAACCGCAGGATATCTTTTTGATAACCTTGCCGGGTTTATGATCAGCTGTTTTACAGGGATGAAGGAAGGGCAAAACCTTGCCTATCGGATCCCCTCCTACTTGGCTAATTCTCTTGAGATCATTTTTAATACCTCTATCCCTTTCATGATCCTGATCTCTCTTGTAGGGGTGATTGTCAACTTCTTAATCATTGGTCCCCTCTTCTCCATGGAAGCGATGAAGCCAGATATTAAAAAGCTGAACCCTGTGACCAATATCAAAGGGATGTTCAAGCTAAAAACCTTTATTGAGCTTCTGAAATCGATTTTTAAAATCGCAGGAGCGATGGTCATCATCTATGCCACTGTTTACAATAGTCTTCCCGATCTGATTGCTACAGCAGCTCTTCCCGTCTTAGGAAGCGCAGTTGTTTTTAGTGACTTTCTCATTAAAGTTTCCTTCCGGGTAGGACTTTTCTTTTTGGTGATTGCCATTTTCGACCTTGTTTTTCAGAAAAAGAATTTTGCTAAAGAAATGAAGATGGAAAAGTTTGAGGTAAAACAAGAGATCAAAGATACAGAAGGTAACCCAGAAATTAAGGGGAAACGAAGACAAGTTGCCCATGAGATCGCCTATCAAGACGGTCCTCAAACAGCCTCAAGAGCAAGAGCGATTATCTCTAATCCGATTCACATCGCCGTGGCAATCTCCTATGAAGCTGAAAAAGACCCAGCTCCTAAGATTTTGGTGATGGGGAAAGGGGTAATGGCAGATAATATTGTAAAAGTGGGGCAGGAACACCATGTGCCGGTCATGCGCAATGTCCCTTTAGCTCAAGAACTATACAATAAAGGAAAGATCGGCCATTATGTGCCTGAAGAAACCTATGAAGCAATTGCAGAAGTTCTGAAATGGATAAGCGCGCTCGAAAAAAGTCCCGAATACAATGTGGAGCTCTTTAAATGAGAAAAGGTCTAGGTGGGCTTTTTGGAGCCAGCAAGCTTTTTGATTATTTTACCCGTTCCAGCGACGTCGTTTTAGCTTTTTTCATTGTGGTGATCATCATGATGATCATCATTCCGGTAACTCCCTACGCCTTTGGTAACGTAGTGGTCGGAGGAAACTTCATTGTCGGGGGTGTGATCTTTCTTATCATTACCATCGTCCAATTCATTGTGGTAACCAAAGGTGCTGAAAGGGTTGCTGAGGTTGCTGCCCGTTTTACGTTGGATGCGATGCCTGGAAAGCAGATGAGCATCGATGCTGATCTCCGCAGTGGAGTAATCGATTCAAATCAAGCAAGAGAACTCAGACTTGCCCTCCAAAAAGAGAGTCAACTCTATGGAGCAATGGACGGTGCAATGAAGTTCGTCAAAGGGGATGTCATTGCAGGTATTGTGATTGCCGTAATTAATATCGTGGGTGGACTCATCATTGGAATGACAATGCACAACATGACTGCACTCCAGTCGGCTAAAGTCTATACCATCCTCTCCATTGGTGAGGGCTTAGTCACCCAAATCCCCTCTCTTATGATTTCCCTTACCGCTGGTATTGTTACCACAAGGGTTTCCAGTGAGAAAAAAGGTTCGAACCTTGGAAAAGATATTTCGCAGCAAATTTTTTCCCATTCAAAAGCGCTCCTCCTTGCTGCTGTTGTTACCTTTGGAATGGGATGGATCAAAGGATTTCCTCTCCCTGTTTTCCTTGTAGTCTCCGCCTTACTTGTTGGCATTGGCATTTACAATTGGAGAAAAGAAAGGAAAAAAGTTGCTAAAGCTGCTTCTGGAGCGATGGGCCCCACCACAATCGAAACCGATATAGAAGGACATACAGTAGTGCGCGGAGGTCTCGATGACTATGCGCTTACCCTTCCTGTAATCCTTGAAACAGGAAAGTCTCTCTCCACTATTATCAAAAAAGAGAAGGGAGGATCTCTCTTCATTGAAGAAATGATCCCCAAAATGCGCCATGCTCTTTACCAAGACTTAGGGGTCCGTTTCCCTGGTGTTCATGTTCGAACTGATGCTCCACTACTCGGCGATGATGAATATGCGATTTACCTAAATGAAGTGCCAACTGTCCGTGGAAAGGTGATCGAAAAATCGGTCCTTACTAACGAAGCAGAAGAAGTTCTTAGACGGTATAATCTTCCCTTTACAACTTCGAAAAATGTGATTGGAGGAGCCTCTCTTTGGGTAGAAAATAGATATATCGAGATCCTCAAAAAAGCGGGAATCAAGTATTGGGAACAACTTGATGTGATGATCTTGCACCTCTCTCAATTTTATAGGGAAAATGCCGCTGAATTTATCGGTATTCAGGAAATGCGCGCTATCTTAGAATTTGTTGAAAAATCGTTTCCTGATCTCGTAAAAGAGGTAACTCGCCTTGTCCCCTTACAAAAGCTTACTGAAATTTTTAGACGGCTGGTGCAAGAACAGGTTTCGATTAAAGATCTCCGCACTATTTTAGAATCTCTAAGCGAATGGGCACAGACAGAAAAAGATACAGTTCTTCTCACTGAGTATGTAAGATCTTCTCTCAAACGCTATATCAGCTATAAATACTCCATGGGACAATCAGTCCTCTCCGTTTACCTTCTTGATCCTGAGATCGAAGATATGGTCCGCGGAGCCATTAAGCAAACCTCTGCTGGTTCTTATCTTGCACTTGACCCTGATTCGGTACAGATGATTCTTCATGCACTTCGCACTACTATCGTTCCCACCCCTCCTGAAGGACAACCCCCTGTTCTCCTTTCCGCCATCGACGTGCGTCGCTTTGTCCGCAAACTAATCGAAGGGGAGTTCCCTGATCTCCCCGTGATCTCCCATCAAGAGATTGTCCCAGAAATCAGGATTCAACCTCTTGGCCGCGTCCAGCTCACCTAGTGTTCCATTTCAAAAACTTTTGAAATGAGAACACTAGTGCTCTGTAAACTTAATTTTTGGTATTTCGGCTGACGTGAAAGTTCCCGCCGTTTGCCGATCGTAAACAAGCCCATTTATGATCGACGAACGTCGGGGCTTTGACGCAGCCCAAATGGCAAAAATTAAGTTTACAGAGCACTAGT